>JAIFLB010000211.1 GCA_020049245.1 Betaproteobacteria bacterium
CGCAGACCGTGGCGCAGGCATTCAAGATCATCCTGTCCGACCCGAACGTGAAAGCGGTGCTGATCAACATCTTCGGCGGCATCATGCGCTGTGACGTGATCGCGCAGGGCGTCATCGACGCGGTGAAGGAAGTCGGCGTCACGATTCCGGTGATCGTGCGGCTGGAAGGTACCAATGTCGATCTGGGCCGCAAGATGCTGGCCGAATCCGGTTTATCCATCCTGGCCAGCGACGATCTCGACGCGGCCGCAAAAATGGCGGTCAACGCTGTCGGAGGCCACTGAGATGAGTATTCTGGTCAACAAGGACACCAAGGTGATTTGCCAGGGTTTCACCGGCAAGCAAGGCACTTTCCATTCTGAACAGGCGATCGCCTACGGCACCCAAATGGTCGGTGGTGTCACACCCGGCAAGGGCGGTCAGCGGCATCTCGATCTGCCGGTGTTCAACACGGTGCGCGACGCCGTGCGCGAAACCGGCGCCGACGCTTCGGTGATCTACGTGCCGGCCGGCTTCGCTGCCGACGGCATCCTGGAAGCGGCAGATGCCGGTGCGCGACATGATTAATGTAAAAGCGGCCCTGCAAGCCACCGGCGCGGTGCTGATCGGCCCGAATTGCCCCGGCATCATCACGCCGGAGGCCTGCAAGATCGGCATCATGCCCGGCTTCATCCATCAGAAGGGCAAGGTCGGCGTGGTGTCCCGCTCCGGCACGCTGACCTATGAAGCGGTTTACCAGACCACCCGACTCGGCCTTGGCCAGAGCACTTGCGTCGGTATCGGCGGCGACCCGATCAAAGGGCTGGATTTCATCGAATGCCTGCAGATGTTCCAGGCCGATCCGGAAACCGAAGCAATCATCCTGGTTGGCGAAATTGGCGGCAGCCGCGAGGAGGAAGCCGCCGAGTTCATCAAATCCAACGTGACCAAACCGGTCGCCGGCTATATCGCCGGCATCACCGCGCCGAAAGGCAAGCGCATGGGCCATGCCGGCGCGATCATCGCCGGCGGCAGCGGCCGCGCGGAAGACAAGATCGCCGCGCTGGAAGCGGCTGGCGTAGTAGTGGCGAAGAGTCCGGCGGGATTGGGCGAAGCCTGCGCCGAGGCGATTGGGCGGAAAGCCTGATCAGGCCGAGGCTGACCCAAACGATGGATCAGCTGGCCATGACGCGATTCTTTCCGGCTCGCTTGGCCAGATACATCGCCTGATCGGCGCGTTTGATCGCATCAGCGCTGGATTCTGCCAACGCCAGCTGAGCAACGCCGGCGCTGAAGGTGATCAGAATCCGCTCCTTGCCGGCGAGAAAGAAATTCTTCGTCAGCTCGCGTTGCAACCGGGTCATCGCGGTGACCGCGTCATTCAACAATGTCTCCGGCATCAAAATGACAAATTCCTCGCCACCGTAACGGGCCAATGTGTCCTGCGGACGTAAGTTGTCGCGCACCACGGTGACCAGATGGATCAAGGCCTCGTCACCCGTTTCGTGCCCCAATTCATCATTCAGTTTCTTGAAGTTGTCGATATCGAGCAGCGCCAACGACAGCGCCGTGTCCTTTCGGCGCATGGTGGCAATCTCGCGCACCAGCGATTCGTCCAGGCCCTTCCGATTCAGTACATTAGTCAGCGGATCATGGCGGGCCGACGTGCTGGCGTTCTGCAATTCCAGATGCAACTTGGCAATTTCGGCTTCAGTCGCCAGCACCTTTTCCTGCAAGTTATGCAATTGTTCCCGCGAACTCGCGGTCTCATCGGCCATGGCGCGCGTGGCGCCAATGACATCGCTTAACAACGGCGCCAGGTCCTCGATCGAATGCACATTTTCGATCTGCCTGGCACTGGTCTCCAATTTTTCCTGGAAAACCGCGCTCGAGTCATTCATCTGCGACAAACGTTCAATGAACGCCGAAAGCATCAGGCGCATTTCTTCCTGCGCTTGCAACGACCGCCCTTTCGCTGCTTCCTGTTGCCGCATCACTTCCCGGATACGTTGCTCGACTTCATCCAGCCGACGCAGGGTCAGCGGCGGATTGACCGCGTTCAGCAACGCAAAAATCTGGCCATCCAGCCAACTGTCGGCCAGGGTCAATTTGCTGATGTTCTCGATGATCAGATGCAGCAACTTGAGCAGCGTGTGCTTGATCTCGGCCTGTTCCTCGGCGGCATAGGTCAATCGATAGCTGAAGTTGGTGAGGTCTGCCTGGGCGCGATGCAGATCGACAGTCGGGTCGCGCAGGGTTTGCAGCAAGCCCTTCACTTGGCTGGAAAACCCGGCATCGTCACTTTCCAGCGCCGGCAACATGCTCTCGATCATCTGCGCCAATTTGGCGAGAAACTGATTGGCCTCGGAGGGCACTTCGGTCAACGCGGCAGCAGGCGCCACGGCAGTATCCTGAGATGCGGCTTGCAATTTGCAGAAGGCAACCAGCGCCGTTTCGATACCTTGCCAACTGCCACGGCCAATCGCCAGATCAAGTCGATCAAGCTGGATCTTTTGTTCCGGGCTATGGGCGTTCAAAGCCAGCGCAATCTGTCGCAAATGCGCTTCGGGGAAGACCGAAGGATTGATAATGCCGGCAATTTCGTTGTAACACTCCTGATAGTTCAGGGGCGTAGGCGGCAACTTGCGCAGGGCAAGCTGGCGCAAAGCTTCGCGCGCGATATCGGAGGGTTTGTTATGTTGGGTCACAAGATCGCTATCGAGAAAATAGGGATTGCATGTCCTGGATGCTTTGCTGGTTTGTCAGGCAGGCTGCAGGTGCAAAAACTCGGCGTTCAAAACGTGGATATTCTATACATGCGCTCAACTTCATAGCGTCAAAGATTCTTACCCTTGCCACAAGAGCACGATCTCTCACCCCTTGCCAGGCATCGGCTTGGCTAGAATGCCGCCAAACCATTCTGGAGATACCCCATGTCCCATCCCTTGTTGATTGCCAAGAATGATCACACCGAGATATTTCTGCTTCCCGCCATGGCCAACCGCCATGGCCTGATCACGGGCGCGACCGGCACCGGCAAAACAGTCACGCTGCAAACGCTGGCGGAACATTTCTCCAGCATTGGCGTGCCCTGCTTCATGTCCGATGTCAAAGGCGACTTGTCCGGCATTTCGCAAGCTGGCGGCGGCAATCCGAAGGTCGCCGAGCGGATCGAGAAACTGGCTTTGAGCGAACATCAATATCAGGCTTTCCCGGTCACTTTCTGGGATGCCTTTGGTGGTGGTGAAAACAGCATGGGCCACCCGGTTCGCGCCACCATTTCCGACATGGGCCCGTTGCTGCTGGCGCGCATGCTGGAACTGAATGAAACGCAGACCGGCGTGCTGAATCTGGTGTTCAAGGTTGCCGACGACAATCAATTGTTATTGCTCGACCTGAAAGATCTGCGCGCAATGCTGCAATTCGTCGGTGAGAACGCCAAGGAATTCACCACCGAATACGGCAACATTTCCGCCGCCAGCGTCGGCGCCATCCAGCGCGGCCTGCTCAGCCTGGAAACACAAGGCGGCGACAAACTGTTTGGCGAACCGATGCTGAACATCGAAGACCTGATGCAGACCGACAAGGGCAAGGGCGTCATCAACATCCTCGCCGCCGACAAGCTGATGCAGGCGCCCAAGATGTACGCCACGTTGCTGCTCTGGCTGCTGTCCGAGTTGTTCGAAAACCTGCCTGAAGCCGGTGATCTCGACAAACCGAAGCTGGTGTTTTTCTTCGACGAGGCGCATCTGCTTTTCAACGACGCGCCCGCCGCGCTGGTCGACAAGATCGAACAGGTCGTGCGCCTGATCCGCTCGAAGGGCGTCGGCGTCTATTTCGTCACCCAGAACCCGACCGACGTGCCGGACAAAGTGCTGTCTCAACTCGGCAACCGAGTGCAACACGCTTTGCGCGCCTTCTCGCCGCGCGACCAGAAGGCGGTGAAAGCCGCTGCCGATACCATGCGTGACAACGCCAATCTCGACGAAGCCGCCGCAATTACCGAACTTGGTGTCGGCGAGGCGCTGGTGTCCTGTCTGGATGAAAAAGGCCGTCCAAGCATCGTCGAACGTGCGCTGATCGTGCCGCCAGGCGGCCAGATCGGGCCGATCGACGCCAGCCAACGCGGTCAATTGATTCAGAACTCGCTGGTCGCCGGCGTCTATGAAAAGACCGTCGATCAGCAATCCGCCTATGAAATTCTGAAAGCCCGCACTGCGGAAAACACACAACAGGCAGAAGCCGCCGCGCAGGCCAAGATTGAAGCCAAGGCGGCCGCCGAAGCGCCCGCCGAAAGCGGTGGCCTCGGCGGACTGCTCGGTGGTCTCCTGGGTGGCGCCACCAGCGCCGGCGGGCGAAAACGCGAAGGTGTGGTTGAAGCATTGGCAAAAAGCGCAGCACGCTCGGTCGGCAGCCAGGTCGGTCGCGCCATTATTCGTGGCGTTCTGGGTTCCTTGCTGGGCGGCAAACGATGATCGAAGCGAATGACAAGGTCGTTCTCGACAGCGCCCATTTCGACAGCAAGGCGCGGCAATGGGACGAAAACCCGGTGTTTCAGGATCGCGCCAACCAGATTGCGGCCGCGATCATCGCGGCAGTTCCGTTGAACTCGACGATGCGGGCGCTGGATTACGGCAGCGGCAGCGGCATGCTGAGTTTTCCGCTACAGGAAAAGCTGGGCCACATCACGCTGAAAGACACCTCGGCCGGCATGCTGGCGGTGGTGGATGAAAAGATCGCCGCCTGGGGCATCGACAACATGACCACACGGCGGATGGATCTCACCGCCGCGCCAATGCCGGACGAGCGGTATGACCTGATCTACTCTTCGATGACGCTACATCACATTCCGGATACCAACACCATCCTGAACGCCTTCCACACCCTGCTCAATCCGGGCGGCTGGCTATGCATCGCCGATCTGGACCAGGAAGATGGTTCATTTCATGGCATCCAGGTCGATGTGCATCATGGTTTCGATCGCGACGCGTTGACTGCACAAGCAGCTCAAGCCGGATTTACCGACATTCGTTTCAGTACGGTGTTCGAGATCGTCAAAACAACGGAAACCGGTTCGCGCGCTTATCCCGTATTTCTGTTGCTGGCGCGGCGCGCCTGAACGTCTGAACCAGCGCGTTCAAATCTTTGAGCCGCGCTCGACGATGATGCCGAGTTCTTTCACGCCGCGCAGAATTGCCAGCTTGCGCACCGCGACGCGCACCCAGGGCGCACCAAATTCGCGGCGGACAATGTCGGCGATCAGTTCGCCCAGCGTTTCCACCAGGCGAATCTCGCGCGTCGCGACGACTTCCTGAATCCGCGCCGCGACTTTGCCGTAGTCAATGGTGTCGGCCACATCGTCGGTATGACCCGCTTTATGGTCGTAAAGACCGATCTCGATATCGAGCATCACCGGTTGCGGTGCTTTGCGCTCCCATTCGTAGAGTCCGATAATGGTTTCAAGGCGAAAATCCCGCAAAAAGAGTATGTCCATATTCGTTCCGCCTCTGTTCCTGATATCGCCAGGCCGCTTGCTGAAAAGCCGCGCATTCTACGCAACTAACCGCCACCCCGATAATTCCCGCAAATGATTGAATCCACGTTGCTTTTGATCGTCGCCTACCTGCTGGGCTCTGTTTCCTTCGCCATCCTGGTCGCCCGTGTTTATGGCCTGCCGGATCCGCGCAGCCACGGTTCCGGCAATCCGGGCGCCACCAACATGCTGCGCACCGGCAAGAAATCGGCCGCCGCGCTGACTTTGCTCGGTGACGCCCTGAAAGGTTATCTGGCAGTCATTCTGGCGCAATGGGTTGCCAACGCTTACAACTTACCGACCTATGTTCCTTATCTCGCTGCGCTGGCCGCTTTCCTCGGCCACCTGTACCCGGTGTTCTTCGGCTTCAAGGGCGGCAAGGGCGTCGCCACCGCGCTCGGTGTCTTGCTGGCGCTGGACCTGCGTCTGGGCGGTCTGACCATCCTGACCTGGGGCGTGGTATTCGCGATCACCCGTGTCTCCTCGTTGTCTGCACTGGTCGCGGCGACGCTGGCACCGGTCTATGGTTATTACCTGCTCGGCCACGGGCCCGACTCCCGCTTCCTGGCCGGCATCCTCGCTGTGCTGTCCTTGCTGGTGCTGGCGCGCCATCAAAGCAACATCCGCAAACTCCTTTCAGGTGAAGAGTCCGCGTTCAAGAAACGCTGAGGAGACTTGCAACCATGTTCGAAAAAACCATCGACTACGCACGCGGCAGCCTCGCTGCCGCTTCCGAATCCGCGATTGAAAAAGCCGGCGACAAGCTGGGCGAAGTGGTGCGCATCGGTGTCAATCAGGCTGGCGACGAGATGCGAGAAGTGGTCGCCGGTGCCAGCAAGGCGATCGACGACAAGCTCGACAAGATCTCGCAGGAACTGCACAGCCAGCGCCAGTTCACCAAGGATGACGTGCGTGAACTGGTCGATTACGCCGGCGACAAGCTTTCGCAGGTCCTGGATCAGCGGATCGAGGTGATGCGTCAGCAGATCACCCAGCTGGTGGAAGAAAAGACCGAATACTTCAAAACCGAGATCGACGATTTCTTCATCAAGCGGCAGATGGATCTGGCGCGCGAGCGGCGGCGCCTGGCATTGAATATCGTGCTGGCGACCTGTGCCGCCCTGGCGGTTGGCGCCGTCTCGTTGTTCTACAAGGGGATTCAGGAATGGGACATGCTCACCGTGTTCCGCGTCGTCCTTGCTTCACTCGCTGGCGGCTACAGCGTCTGGCTGGTGCTGAGCCTGCTGCGTGGCTGGCTGCGTTTGAGCGAACACCGCAAGGACATGGTGTTTCTCGCCGCGCGTTACTGGGGCTGGCTGCGCCCGGCGAGTATTTTCTCGACCCTGGCGATCATGCTGCTGCTGGCTTTGCTATCGCTGGCGCTGATTTTCCCGCACGAGGCGTTGCTCATCCTTAACCAGTACATCCTCAAACCAGGCGGCATCAAACTGGGGCAGTGAGTTCGCTCAGCGCCCATCGCGGACGCACGCCAAAACGGCCATCCGCCGCCGGATGGCCGGCGTTCAAGCGCAGCGCGCCGGCAAAAGCAATCATCGCGCCGTTGTCGGTACACAGTTCCAGTGGCGGATAAAACACCTCGAATTGACGCTGCGCGGCTTCGGCGTTGAGCCGTTCCCGCAAAGCGCGATTCGCGCCCACCCCGCCCGCCACGACCAGTCGCCGCAGCCTGGTCTGCTTCAGCGCGGCCATGCATTTCGCCGCCAACACTTCGACCACCGCGACCTGAAACGCGGCGGCAATATCGGCGCGCGCACTTTCATCTTCTTTCTTGCTCAGCGTCAGCACCGCTGTCTTCAGGCCGGAAAAGCTGAAATCGAGATCACCGGAATTCAGCATCGGACGCGGCAATTTGAAGCGATAGGCATCTCCAGCATCGGCCAGCTTCGACAACGCCGGCCCGCCCGGATAGCCCAGCCCGAGCAGTTGCGCGGTCTTGTCAAATGCCTCGCCAGCGGCATCGTCCACCGTTTCGCCAAGGAGTTCATAGCACCCAACGCCATCGACCCGCATCAGCTGCGTATGTCCACCTGAAACCAGCAACGCGACAAAGGGGAATTCCGGCCGTGGATTCGCCAGCAACGGCGACAGCAAATGTCCTTCCAAGTGATGAATGCCGATCGAGGGAATAGCCAACGCCGCCGCCAGCGCGTTGGCAAAACTGGCCCCCACCAGCAATGCGCCGGCCAATCCCGGGCCCTGCGTATAAGCAATGGCATCCAGATCGCCAAGTGTCAGACCCGCTTGTTGCATGACGCCTCGGGTCAACGGTATCACCCGCCGGATGTGATCGCGCGAAGCCAGCTCAGGCACCACACCACCGTACTCGGCATGCATCGCGATCTGGCTGTGAATGGCATGCGCAAGCAGACCAACCTCGGTGTCATAGACAGCCAGACCGGTTTCATCGCAGGAAGATTCGACACCCAATATTTTCATGACAGACCCGATGCGCTAAGCAACAACACGAAAAAACAAGCCAAGAATTCTAATTCTTATTGATACCGATCCGACTACTGAGATAGAATCCGCCACCCTTTTGGTACCCCCTTTCAACCAAGTAAGTAGCCAGGAACGATACATGCCCAGCGTTCGAGTCAAAGAAAACGAGCCGTTTGAAGTTGCCATGCGCCGCTTCAAGCGCACCATTGAACGCAAGCGTAAAGCCGCTGCTGCGGTCAAGCGTCAGCACAAGCGTCTGCGCAGCCAAACCCTGCCGCCCAAGATGTATTGATCGACTGCAGCGCAAGCTGCAGTTGACCAGCACGGGCCTGATCTTTCAGGCCCGTTTGCATTTCAGACGTGACCTGCATCCTCCACACGCCAAGCAAGGAAGATTCATGACCCTCAAGCAACAGATCAGCGAAGACATGAAGGCCGCGATGCGCGCCAAGGATAGTGCGCGCCTGGGCGCAGTGCGTCTGTTGCTGGCCGCGATCAAGCAGAAGGAAGTCGATGAGCGGATCGAACTGGACGATGCGGCCGTCATCGCCATCGTCGAGAAACTGCTCAAGCAACGCAAGGATTCCGCCAGCCAATACCAGGCTGCCGGCCGCACGGATCTGGCCGATCAGGAAAATTTCGAGATCGGCGTACTGAACGCCTACATGCCGCAGGCACTCAGCGCGGAAGAAGTCGCCGCAATGATCCAGCAAGCGGTTGCCGAAACCGGCGCCGCATCAGCGCGTGACATGGGCAAGGTCATCGCCTGGTTGAAGCCGAAACTGGCCGGTCGCGCCGACATGGGCATGGTTTCCGGCCTGGTCAAGAACGCGCTGGCCTAACGCGCTGACCTTAGCCAACCGGCAAACCCTGGGCTAAGGCCAACAACAGGCCGGCCATGATCCCGCAGGATTTCATCCAGCAACTGCTCGACCGCACCGACATCGTCGCGCTGGTCGAACGTTATGTGCCGCTGAAGAAGGCTGGCGCCAACTATCAGGCGCGCTGCCCGTTCCACAACGAAAAAAGCCCGTCCTTCTCGGTCAGCCCGAGCAAGCAGTTCTATCACTGCTTCGGCTGTGGCGCGCACGGCACAGCGATCACCTTCCTGATGGAACATGCCGGCTACAGTTTCATCGACGCGGTGAAGGAACTCGCCAGCCAGGTCGGCATGACCTTGCCAGACGACGGCAAGCGTGTAGCGCCGGAAGAAGACCATCGGCGCGAAAAACTCTACGAGCGTATGGACATCGCCGCGCGACATTACCGTCAGGCATTGAAAGCCCACGAACCGGCCATCGCTTACCTGAAGCAACGTGGCCTCGCCGGCGAAACCGCCGCGAAGTTCGCGCTAGGCGTGGCAAACGACGACTGGCAACCCCTGGCCGCTGCCTTTGCCGATTATCAGGATCCGCTCTTGGTCGAAGCCGGACTGGTGATCAGCAACGAAGGCAAGCGATATGACCGCTTCCGCGACCGGGTCATGTTCCCGATTCGCAACGAACGCGGCCAGGTCATCGCCTTCGGCGGCCGCATCATGCAGAAAGGCGAACCTAAATACCTGAACTCGCCGGAAACGCCGCTGTTCCACAAAGGCCGTGAACTCTATGGCCTGTTCGAACATCGCCGCAGCATCCAGCACGAAGACCGGGTACTGGTGGTCGAGGGTTATATGGATGTGGTGATGCTCGACCAGCATGGCGTCGATAACGCCGTCGCCACCCTCGGCACCGCGATTACTTCAGATCAGGCGATGCGCCTGCTGCGACTCGCAAATGAAGTGGTGTTCGCCTTCGATGGCGATGCGGCGGGTCGCAAGGCTGCCTGGCGCGCACTGGAAAACAGCCTTCCGCAAGCGCGCGACGGTAAATTGCTCAGCTTCCTGTTCCTGCCGGATGGCGAAGATCCGGACAGTTTTGTGCGCACTCAAGGCGCTGACGCCTTCAAGAAACTTTGTAACACTGCCATGCCGTTATCCGACTTTCTGTTCAACGAACTCGGCAATCAAACTGACCTTTCATCGCAGGAAGGCAAAGTCCGCCTGGCCACCCTGGCGCAACCCTATATCGCGAAACTCACCCAGGCGCCGCTGCTGACTCGCGCCCTGCGACAACGACTGGACAGCCTGACCGGGCTCGCCTCGCCGCGCACAGCCGGCGAACGCAACCGCCCAAGCGGCCACCCAAGCCAGCTCGACAAATTTGGCAAGTCGCTTCGACCGCAATCGGGCAGTCAGGGTCGTGCCGCGGCGCAGCCATCCGCCTGGCGCATCCTGCTGCGCGCCCTGCTACATGACCCTTCTCGCGCCAGCCAACTGACCGACCTGCCGGAAGTCGCCGGCTCGGAAGCGGACGCCGTGCAAGCCGTGGTCAGCCTGGCGCGTGAGCATCCGGAAATTCCTGCGCGGGACATTCCCGACCACTTTCTCGGCCGCCCGGAACACGCGTTGATCATGCAAGCGGCAGGGGAGTCGATCCGACTGGACGACGATTTCGACATCAATGCCGATTTCCAAGGCGCGCTAAGCGCGGTGATGAATCAGGCGAATCGAATCGCGGCCAAGGAATTCTCAGGACGCAAACCGAGTGAGATGAGTGAAATTGAAAAAGCACAGTTGCGGGCTTCGCTGAAAACCCGGAAACCAGTCTGAAGCAGACTGGTCCAATCACTCGAATGCTATCTGGAAGGAAGCACTCAAGTTCCTGTATAATATTGCGTTTTTCCGCAGTTTCTCATTGGAGATAGCCCGGCGATGGCGACCAAAACTCTCAAACAGGCCACCCCCGAGGGCGCACCGGCAGTCGAAGCGACCAAACGCACTTCGAAGAAGAAGGATGCCGCCAACAAAGCGGCATTGCTTGCCCAGGCGCTCAGTCAGCAGAACAGCAAAATCGACGTCGAAGAACGCCGCACCCGCCTGAAGAACCTGATCATGCTCGGCAAGGAACGGGGTTATCTGACCTACGCCGAAGTCAACGACCATCTGCCGGACGAAATGCTCGACGCCGAGCAGATCGAAAGCGTCATCAGCATGATCAACGACATGGGTATCCAGGTCTTCGATCAAGCCCCTGCCGCTGAAGATTTGCTGATGTCGGAAAACCCGGCGCCGGTTGCCGACGAAGATGCCGTCGAAGCCGCCGAAGCCGCGCTATCCAACGTCGATGCCGAATTCGGCCGCACGACCGACCCGGTCCGCATGTATATGCGCGAAATGGGCACCAAGGATCTCCTCACCCGCGAAGGCGAAATCGAGATCGCCAAGCGCATTGAGGAAGGCCTCAAGCATATGGTTCTGGCCATCTCGGCCTGTCCGCTGACGATCACTCAGATTCTTGAACTGGTCGAAAAAGTCGAAAAAGACGAGATGAAAGTCGATGACCTGGTCGACGGTCTGATGGACAGTTCTGGTGAAGACGTGGTCATGGAAGCCACTGCCGCAGCAGCGGCGGCAGCAGAAGAGGCTGAAGCCGTTGAAGAGGAAGATGACGAGGATGATGATGGCGGTGCCGCCATCAATGCCGCGAATCTGGCTCAATTACGAACCGATGCGCTGGAACGGTTTGCACTGATTCGCAAGATCAACGACAAGATGCGCCCCGCGCTGGCCAAATATGGCTTCACCAGCAGCCAGTATCAAAAACTGCAGGGCGAGTTGTCGAATCTGCTGATGGGCATTCGCTTCAGTGCTCGTCAGGTCGATAACCTTTGCACCACCGTGCGCAACATCGTCGAGGAAGTGCGCATCCATGAGCGTGTCATCATGGACCTGGCGGTTACCAAGAGCGGCATGCCGCGCGCCCACTTCATCAAGACCTTCCCCGGTCTTGAAGGCAATGACGCATGGCTGGCACAGGAACTGGCGACCAAATCAAATTACCAGGAACAGCTGACCCGACACCAATACACCATCCTGGAACGTCAGTCGAAGTTGCGTGGTTTGCAACAAAACGTCGGCATCCCGGTCAAGGAACTCAAAGACATCAACAAGAAGATGTCCACCGGCGAAGCCAAAGCACGCCGCGCCAAACGTGAAATGATCGAAGCCAACCTGCGTCTGGTCATTTCCATCGCCAAGAAATACACCAATCGCGGCCTGCAATTCCTTGACCTGATTCAGGAAGGCAACATCGGCCTGATGAAGGCGGTGGACAAGTTCGAATATCGTCGCGGCTACAAGTTCTCTACCTACGCCACCTGGTGGATTCGTCAGGCGATCACCCGTTCGATTGCTGATCAGGCGCGCACCATCCGCATCCCGGTGCACATGATCGAAACCATCAACAAGATGAATCGCATCAGCCGTCAGATCCTGCAGGAAACCGGTCTCGAACCGGATCCGGCAACGTTGGCGGAGAAGATGGAAATGCCCGAGGACAAGATTCGCAAGATCATGAAGATTTCCAAGGAGCCGATTTCCATGGAAACCCCGATCGGCGACGACGAAGATTCCCATCTGGGTGATTTCATCGAAGACCAATCCACCCTGGCACCAGCTGAAGCCGCGATGTACAGCAGCCTGCAGTTCGTCACCCAGGAAATACTGGACAGCCTGACGCCGCGTGAAGCCAAAGTGTTGCGCATGCGCTTCGGCATCGAAATGAACACCGACCACACCCTTGAAGAAGTCGGCAAGCAATTTGATGTCACCCGTGAACGTATCCGCCAGATCGAGGCCAAGGCGCTGCGCAAGCTACGCCACCCGTCGCGCTCCGAGCGTTTGCGCAGTTTCCTCGACTGACATGTTTATCCAAGGCGGGGAAACCCGCCTTACCGGGCCTGTAGCTCAGTTGGTTAGAGCAGAGGACTCATAATCCTTTGGTCCACGGTTCAAGTCCGTGCGGGCCCACCAAACACACAAAAGCCATGCCGAAACCTGAGAAAGCGTCTGTTGTAGAGCGCGATACGCGCGAACCCGAAGACTTCGAAAGCGCGCTGAAGGAACTGGAAGCGCTGGTGTTCGACATGGAAAATGGCGACCTCAGCCTGGAAGACTCTCTCGCCGCCTACAAACGCGGCATGGAACTCTCCGTCTTTTGCCAGAAGAAACTCGAGGATGCAGAGATGCAGATCAAAGTCCTCGAAAGCGGCGTTTTGAAGGATTACATCCCGCGTGGCCGCGATGGCAGTCTGCGCAATGGGAATGGCAATGGCTGATTTCGCCGCCTGGTCGCGCGGCATACAGGCGCGCATGGAAAGCGTGCTGGCGCGGGTGTTGCCGGAAGCCGCCATCGCGCCGGAAAAACTGCATGCCGCGATGCGCTATGCCACCCTGGGCGGCGGTAAACGGATTCGTCCAATGCTGGCGTTCGCCGCTGGCGAGGCGGTTGGCGTCGATGCGGCGCGGGTCGAATACGCGGCTTGCGCGGTTGAATTGATCCATGTCTATTCGCTGACGCATGACGATCTGCCGTGCATGGACGATGACGATCTGCGTCGCGGCAAGCCGACCTGTCATGTCCAGTTCGATGAAGCAACCGCACTGCTGGTGGGCGACGCCTTGCAAAGTCTGGCCTTCGAACTCCTGGCCAGCCCCGAGGCTTGCGCCGACACGGCCACCCAGGTTGCCATGCTGGCATTGCTGGCCAAAGCTTCCGGTTCGCGCGGCATGGCCGGCGGCCAGGCGGTCGATCTGGCCGCCACCGGCAAGACGTTGGAACTGGCAGAACTGGAATTCATGCATATCCACAAGACCGGCGCCCTGATCCAGGCTGCCGTCTTGCTCGGTGGCATGAGCGGCGGCGCCTTGGCCGCTGAGGCACGTACCGGCCTGGAGCGCTTCGCACATTGCGTCGGCCTGGCATTTCAGGTGATG
Source organism: Betaproteobacteria bacterium (assembly GCA_020049245.1). Classification (GTDB taxonomy): domain Bacteria; phylum Pseudomonadota; class Gammaproteobacteria; order Burkholderiales; family Thiobacillaceae; genus PFJX01. The sequence goes on from JAIFLB010000211.1 coordinate 13,788, forward strand.
GATGATGTGCTGGATGCGGAAACAGATACCGCCACGCTTGGAAAAACCGCTGGCAAAGATGCTGCCCAGGGTAAAGCGACCTATCTCACCTTGATGAATGCCAAGGAAGCCCGCATCTATGCGCGTGAACTGATCGATGACGCGTTGGCGGCCGTTTCCATTTTCGGTCCGGCTGGACAGCGTCTGTCCGATATTGCCCGCTTCATCATTGAACGCCGTTACTGAGCGTTAGTCGCACGACACAACTGAACGCCACTCGGATCGCGCCCCATGTCTCTGCTGGAATCCATCGCCTCCCCCGCCGACCTGAAGCAACTGGATCGGGCCGCGCTGAAAGAACTTAGTGCCGAATTGCGCGCCTTCATCATTGACAGCGTATCGCGAACCGGCGGTCATCTCGCCTCCAACCTCGGCGTGGTCGAACTCAGCGTCGCGCTGCACAGCGTGTTCGATACGCCGTCAGATCGCATCGTCTGGGATGTCGGCCATCAGACCTACGCCCACAAAATTCTCACCGGCCGCCGCGAACGGATGCACACCCTGCGCCAGACCGACGGCCTGTCCGGCTTTACCAAACGGGAAGAAAGTGAATACGACGCCTTCGTCGCCGGCCACTCCAGCACCTCGATCTCCGCCGCGCTGGGCATGGCGGTCGCCGCCAAGCTGAAGGGTGAGGAACGCCGCGTGGTGGCGGTGATCGGCGATGGCGCGATGACCGCCGGCATGGCCTTCGAGGCGCTGAACAACGCGGGGGCGATGGATGCCAATCTGCTGGTGATCCTGAACGACAACGACATGTCGATTTCAGAGAACGTCGGCGCCCTCAACAGCTACTTGACCAAGCTGCTTTCCGGCCGTTTCTACAACAAACTGCGCACGCATGGCGAACGCCTGCTGTCCAGTTTGCCGCCGATCCATGAACTGGCCAAGCGGGCGGAAGAACACATCAAGGGCATGGTCACGCCCGGCACACTGTTCGAGGAGTTCGGCTTCAACTACCTTGGCCCGATCGATGGCCACGATCTGGATGCGCTGATCCCGACGCTGCTCAACATTCGCCAGCTGAAAGGTCCGCAGTTCCTGCATATCGTGACCCAGAAGGGCAAGGGTTACGACCTTGCGGAAGCCAATCCTTGCCTGTATCACGGCGTCAGCAAGTTCGAAGTGGATCAGGGCGTCAAGGCCAAGGTATCGCCTCGCCCCACTTACACCGAAATCTTCAGCCGCTGGCTAAGTGACATGGCCGCCAAGGATGAACGTCTGGTCGGAATCACGCCGGCGATGTGCGAAGGCTCCGGCCTGAACGAATTCGCCGCACGCTTTCCGCAGCGCTATTTCGACGTTGGCATTGCCGAACAACATGCGCTGACCTTCGCCGCCGGCCTCGCCTGCGAAGGCTGCAAGCCGGTGGTGGCGATCTACTCGACCTTCCTGCAACGCGCCTACGACCAACTGATTCATGATGTTGCCCTGCAAAACCTGCCGGTCATGCTGGCCATCGACCGTGCCGGCCTGGTCGGTGCGGACGGGCCGACTCACGCCGGAGCGTTTGACATCTCGTTTCTGCGCTGCATTCCAAACATGCTGATCGCCACACCGTCGAACGAAAACGAATGTCGCCAGCTGCTCTCAACCGCTTACCAATTTGATGGCCCAAGCGCAGTGCGTTATCCACGCGGCACCGGTCCTGGCGCTGATATCTCGCTGACGCTGGACACCCTGCCGATCGGCAAGGGCATCGTGCGTCGGCAGGGGAACAAGGTGGCGATCCTGGCTTTCGGCAGCGTCGTCACCGCCGCGCTGCAGGTTGCCGAGACGCTGGATGCCACGCTGGCCGACATGCGCTACGTCAAGCCCATCGATCGCGACCTGATTCAGTCACTGGCGCAAAGCCACGACTACCTGGTCACGCTGGAAGAAAACGTGGTCATGGGCGGCGCCGGTTCAGCCGTTTCCGAAGTGCTGGCGGAACTCGACCTGCACAAGCCGACTCTGCATCTGGGCCTGCCTGACCGCTTCGTCGAGCACGGCGATCCCGCTGTATTGCTGGCGCGCTGCGGTCTCGATATGAATGGCATCCTGGCCAGCCTGAAAAAATTCTTACCCGAGTAATTTACTCAACCATTAGCGCTGGCTTATACTCGGTCTAACCCAAGCCACTAGGAAATTCGCCATGAGTACCTGCGAAGCAGTTTGTGACACTCTCGCCCCCTGCCCCAACGATCAACCCATCGCCGATGTGCAGAACTACGCCGACTCGCGCAACATCGCGATCGACAAGGTCGGCATCAAAGCCATTCGGCATCCGGTCAAGGTGCTCGACAAAACCGGCGGCGCGCAACACACCATCGCCAACTTCGGCATGTACGTCTATCTGCCGCACCACTTCAAGGGGACGCACATGTCCCGTTTCATCGAAATTCTCAATGGCAACGAACGTGAGTTTTCGGTTGAATCCTTCGAGCAGACCCTGCGCCAGATGGTAGTCAAGCTGGAAGCCGAATCCGGCCATGTCGAAATGAATTTCCCGTATTTCGTCAACAAGAAGGCGCCGGTCTCCGGGGTTCAAAGTCTGATGGACTACGACGTGACTTTCATCGGTGAAATCAAGAACGGCGAGTATCTGCAGACCATGAAAGTCCTGGTGCCCTGTACCAGTCTTTGCCCTTGTTCAAAGCAAATCTCGCAGTACGGCGCGCACAACCAGCGCTCCCATGTCACCATCACCGCGCGCACCAATACTTTCGTCTGGATCGAGGACATCATCAGGATCGCGGAAGAAAACGCCTCCAGCCAGCTATATGGCTTGCTGAAACGGCCGGACGAGAAGTTCGTCACCGAAAAGGCCTATGAGAATCCCAAGTTCGTCGAAGACCTGGTGCGCGATGTTGCCGCAGCGCTGAACAAGGATGAGCGGATCGATGCGTATGTGGTGGAAGCGGAAAACTTTGAATCCATCCACAACCATTCAGCCTATGCGCTGATTGAGCGCGACAAGACAACCGCCTGATCTTCGAAGTTCTATCCCGCTTCCGGGGCCACCTCCCGGTCGCGCCAGGCAAGCGGGAAAGCGCCCAGATTCAATAGCGCTGGATCAGCGTCAGTCGGTCGCCTTCGTTTTTCATATTGGTACGCTTGAGGAAACTCATACCCAACAGCGGCACTTTCAACTGAGCATCGTCCAGAACGATCGCCTCGACCATGTTTAACCTGAGGTTGCCGACGCGTATCGAATTCAGCAACACCTTGCTAGCCCGCGCATTCCCATTCGCGGTAGAAACGGCCACATTTTTCGCGCCATCCAGCATCACACCGGCGCGGATCGCGATGCTGCGCGGCAGGGCGACGGCGCTGGCGCCGGTATCAACCAGAAAACGAACTGCATAGCTATTGACCTGACCATTTGCCAGAAAGTGGCCATGACCATCAGCGGTAATCACAACTTCCGCCAGGGCTTCCGAGGCGCCGCCTGGCTGGCTGCCAAAGCCAACCTCCAGCGTGCTGCGTTTGCCTTCCTGCTCGATCACAACGTGCTGCCCGCGCACGGACAGCAGTCGTACACCCTGCACACTGTCCCCCACCGACATGACTCTGGCCGGGCGATCACCGATGGCGATCAGGGCCTTCTCGCCGAACACGCCGTTCACTGAAACGCTGCTTGCCGCAGCCCCCCAAGGGCTGTAAACAAGCAGGCATAATGCCAGCCACATCACAATTTTTTGTGCGCACACCTTGATGAAACCGATAGCCATTTTTCGACACGCTCCCAGCGAAGGTCCAGGCCATTTTGCCAGCTTTCTCGACGCCCATTCGCAGCCCTGGACGCTATTTAAGATCGATGCGGGCGACAGCATACCGGCCTCGCCAGACGGCTTTTCCGGCCTCGCTTTCATGGGTGGACCGATGAGCGTGAATGATCCGCTGCCCTGGATCGAGCTTGAGTTGAAGTTGATCCGGCAGGCGGTCGCGGCGGATATTCCGGTACTCGGCCACTGCCTGGGTGGCCAGCTCATTGCCAAAGCACTCGGCGGCGAGATCGGACCGAATCCGGTCAAGGAAATCGGCTGGGGACAAGTGCAGGTTGAAAACATCCCGCAAGCCCGCGACTGGTTCGGCGAGATAAAGGCTTTTGAAGCGTTTCACTGGCATGGCGAGACATTCAGCCTGCCTGCCGGCGCGGTTCGGATACTTGCCAGCGCACACTGTGCCAACCAGGCTTATGTTTTTGGCGACAAACATCTGGGCATGCAGTGCCATGTTGAAATGACCCGCCCGATGATCGAGCAATGGTGCACTATTGGCGCCGATGAAATCGTCGCCGCCAGCAGCAGTCCGGCGGTGCAATCCAGCGCGGACATGATTGCGCGGGCGGATGCCAAACTGGAGCCGCTGAATCAGGTTGCGGAAATACTTTATACGCACTGGCTAATCGGGGTAACTGCGGGGTCTCTGCTTGAGCGACATCAATAACGCGCCTTTCGACACCATCACGCTGCCGCATTTGCGCAGCCTGATCGGCTTGCGAGTGCGGCATCAAGGCACGCTCTGCGTGGTGCTCGAAATCCTCGAAACACCGCCGTCACTGGTACTCGAACCAATTCTTGACCCGCTTAACGCCACGACCCACATTGCCGGTAACATTATGGCCAATTTGCATGGTCATCCCGGTGAATACGGCGTTGAATCGCGCATCGTGCAAGTCCTCACCGACGATCTGACCGGCCTCAACGATGCCTTGCTGGAACTCGAAATCCTTGACTATTGAATAGACAACGCCCTCGACGCCTGATCAACCCGCATGAAACAACCTACTTCCGCCCTGGTACCGGTAATCGCGGGCTTCAGCGTCATGCTGTTGTTGTTGCTTGCCGTTACCGCGATTGGCGTCACCCATATCCGGCAGCTCAGCAATCAACTCACCGCCATTGTCCTGGAGCGCAACCAGAAATCGGAATTTGCCGCCTCCATGCGCGGCCTGCATGAATCACGTTTCCAATCCATGTTGTTGGCCAGCAGCATGGATGATGCATTTGACCGCGATGAAGAAGTCATGCGCTTCTCTGAAATGGCGCGTGAGTTCATTCAGATTCGCGACCGCTTCCTGGCCTTGCCGCTGGATGCCTCGGAACTCAAGCTATGGGAAGAAATGCGAGGTGAAGTCAGGCAGGTTGAGCTTTATACCGATCAGGTTTTCGATCTTCTCCAGTCGAATCAATTAGCCCAGGCGCGCCAATTCATCAAGCAGGTATTAGCGCCTCATCAGGACCGCATGATGCAAGGCTGGGTGAAGTTGCTTGAATTGCAACGCAACAAAAATCAGCAAGCCTTGTTACAGGCCGAAGCCGCGCGTGACCGCGCCCAGAAACTCGCCATTGCGCTCGCGGCTGCGGCCATGCTGGTCGGTTCGATCATCGCCATTTTTGTCATTCGCCTGAGCCGTCGCCTGGAAAAAGACCTGTTCGAAGAAAAGGAACGCGCCCAAATCACCCTGCAGGCGATAGGCGACGCAGTGCTGCGCATCGACGAGAACGGGCTGGTGCGTTATCTCAACCCGATCGCCGAGCATCTGGTCGGTATGTCGGCGCATGAAGCCATCGGCAAACCGATCAGCGAAGTGCTCAAACTCTTCGAAAAGGAAAGTCAGATCGAGATTACCGCCCGCATGAGCAACGACGCGTTGCGCGGCGCGCCCTGCTCTCTGCCGCCGGGTATCGGTCTGATTTCGACCCAAGGCATGGAATTCGAGATCGAAGGTGTTTGCTCGCCGATCCATACACCGAAAGGCGACACCATCGGCGCGGTGCTGGTCCTGCGCGACGTGACCGAAGCGCGCGAGATGCAGCGCAAACTGCTTTGGCAAGCCAACCACGACAGCCTGACCAGCC
>JAIFLB010000208.1 GCA_020049245.1 Betaproteobacteria bacterium
CCCAGCCCCTCCCCCGCATGCGGGGGAGGGGCTGGGGGAGAGGGTGCGTTAACGCCATTGCGTGCGAATTAATCAATCCAGCAAACCCGTCCGTCGCCAAACGCCAGTACGACGCGCACTGGTTTGCCAGGGAACAGGTTGAGCGCGGCGGCGCGGTAGGCGTCCATCTGCTCCCGATGTGGTTCGGCGCGCAGCATCAGATCCAGCTCCGACAGACCGCCCGTCTTGTAGTCGACGATCCAGATTTCCGATTCAAATTCCACCAGCCGGTCGATGCGTGCAATGCGGCCGTTGATGTCGAGGAATTCGAGTTCATTGCAGGCGCGCAGATGTTGGCCCGGGTCGAACGCCGGCGCGAGTTCGGCGATGCTGAAAATGCGCCGCGCAACGGCTTCGACTTGTGCGGCGCGGTCGGCGGCGTGCGCCACCGCCGCCAGCAATTGCTCGCGCGACCAGCCGGCGCAGAGTCCTTCCAGCCAGGCATGCACCTGAATGCCGAATTCGGCTTCCGGACCGCCGGCGTCGATGCGGCTGCCGATGGCGGGAATCTGTGCTGGCTGCGCCACGCGCACCGTTTCGGGCTCGCTGCTGCACATGTCTTCCATTGCATCCGACCATGTCGTCGAAGCGGGCTTGCTGCAGCGCCGCGTTGGCCATTTGCAGCCAGTTTTCAGCTTCTGCATCTGCCTCGCCCAGGCCGGAGATGAACAAGGCCTGGCGTGCGCGCGTCATCGCCACATAAAGCAGGTTCAGGCGTTCGCGCGCGGCTTGCTCCTGGCTTTGCGCGAACAGCGTGTCGCGGCCGGCGCCGCGCCATTCCTTGCCGCCATGCAGCGAGAAATGCGTCGGTTTATCCGCCTCTGGAGGCCAGTCGATCAGCACGCCATAGGGATCATCCGGGCGGCTTTTCTGTTCCGCCTTGAGCAGGAACACGATCGGCGCTTCCAGCCCCTTGGCGCTATGGATGGTCAGCATGCGGACAGCATCGCCGCTGGCCGGCGAGGGTTCATCCGGGCCGTCGCCGCTGCTGGTCAGGCCGGCTTGCTTGCGCAATTCCCGCAGTTCATCAAGAAAGCGCGGCAGGCTGGGGTAACGGCCGCCTTCATGCGCCAGCGAGAGTTCGAGCAGGCCCTGCAGATTGGCCAGCACGCTGGGACGCAGACGCGCCGGCACGGCGTCGGCATAGCGTTGTAACACGTCGGCTTGATGAAAGATGCGGTCGAGCAGGTCGTGCACCGGCAGCGTGCCGACCCGACTGCGCCAGTCGGCGAGCAAGTGCGCGGCACGCCGGACGGACTGCGGCGCATCACTTTGCGCGGCCCAATCGAGCAGGCGTTGCCACCAGGGGCCGTCGCTGCGCGCGAGGGTTTTCAGGTCGTCATCGGCAAAGCCGAACAGCGGCGACTTCAGGCTTTGCGCCAGCGCCAGGTCGTCGAACGGCGTCACCAGCACGGTCAGCAGGCGTTGCAGGTCATCGGCTTCAAGCGTTTCCAGCAGACCGCCGCGACGGTCGCCGATGTATGGAATGCCAGCTTGGCGAAAGGCGTCTTCAAATACATCCAGCTCGCGCCGGCTGGCGTACAGAAGCAGGATGTCGGCATAGCGGGCGGGGCGGGGCGGCGTGTCGTTGATCTGCAAATGGCCGACGATCTGATTGATCCGCTCGGCCACCCAGGTGGCTTCCGCCACGCGGGCGGGTATTTGCAGCGGCGGCGGCGTGGTCAGCGGGTTGCGGAAAGGTACCGCGCTGGTTTCTGCTTCCGCCGCAGCCAGCAACGCGATTTCGCACCAGCCCGGCAGGCCGGTTTGATGTGCGCTGTGCGGCGCGAAGATCGGGTAGTCCGGCCGCGCCGAAAATACCTGGTTGACCCATTCGATGATGCGCGGGGCGCAGCGCCGGGTCTGGTTCTGCGGGAAATGGCGGGCATCGAAGCTGCGGGCCAGCCAGCTTGCCGCAGCGTCGAACAGGCGCGGTTCGGCGCGACGGAAGCGATAGATTGATTGTTTCGGATCGCCAACCAGGAAGATGGTCGGCCGCTCGCCATCGCTGCCGTAAGCCTCCAGCCAGGTGCGCAGGATGCGCCATTGCAGCGGGTTGGTGTCCTGGAACTCGTCCAGCAACAGGTGTTTCCAGCGCGCGTCCAGCTTCATCAATACGGCGGCGGCAGCTTCCTCATCATCGAGCAAGCGCAGGGTTTCGAGTTCGCCGTCATTGAAATCGAGCGCGCCGCGTTCCGTTTTCAGGCGCTGATAGGTGGCCAGATAGGCGACACCGGCGGTGAGGCCGAGCCGGTTCAGGCGCAGCGCGCGCTGGTCGGCAAGGTGGGCGAGGGCGCCTTCAACCTGTGCGGCAAGGGCCTGCGAGGCTTTCAACTTGCGGGCGCTGTTGTCCTTTGTCAGCAGGCAGGCGCTCAACGCGGCAAAGGCGGCGTGCGTATCGGGCAGCGCTTGCAGGCAGTTTTCCAGCGCGGCAAAGCGTTTGGCCTCGCTTGTCAGCGCCGCGCCTTCCTTCGCCAGCAGACTGAAATAGGCAGCCAGGTCGGGTTGAAATCCGGGTGCGGCGAACAGGTCGGCACGCGGATCGTCCGCTTCGCTCACGCCCAGGCAGGTTTCCAGGTCGCGGCAGGCGGCGGCGATGCTCTCGCCCTCATTGATGTGTTGATACGCCGCCCACCATTCGGCGCGATTGTCGAGCAGGGCGTCGAGCAGTTTGCGGACGCTGTCGAGGGAGAGTTCGGCGGTCAGTTCGGCGAACGCGGTTTCCTCCGCGCCGCCGCGTGCGCGGCCGAGGTCGGCGGCGAATGCCAGCCAGGCTTCCTGGCGCAATAGCGCGGTCTGTTCCAGCAATTCTCCGGGCAGTCGCAGCGACAACGGTGCGCGCGCAAGCAGATGGAAGAACCAGCCATGAAAGGTGGTGATCATCGGGCCGGGGCGGGCATTGAGCACTTTGTCGAGCAGGCCGCGTGCGGCCGGCAGCGCACGCGCCGCCTGTGCCGGTGAGTAACCGCGCTGGATCAGGAACTCGATGGCTTCCGTTTGCGGTGCCAGCGCCAGTTCGGTCAGCCAGGCGTCGAGGCGGGCGCGCATTTCTGCCGCAGCTTTGCGGGTGAAGGTAATCGCCAGCAGTTCGGAAGGCGCCGCGCCAGCCAGCAACAGCCGCAGCATGCGCGAAACCAGCAGCCAGGTTTTGCCGCTGCCGGCGCAGGCTTCGACGACTGCGCTGGCGGCGGGGTCGAGGGCGGGGAGGAGTGGGTTTTCGGACATGGCGGCAGATGCTACACGCAGCAGGAACGGCTTCAATTGTGCAATGTCTGATGAATTTCCAGCCGGTTTCGCGAAATATGCGCCGGCTGACTAAAGAGATTTTCCGGCGCGCCGATATGAGCGAACCAATATGAGCGAACCAATGTGAACGAACCAATGTGAGCGAACCAAACAGGTGGCAGTAAAGCTTGTGTCAGCAAAAGTGATCCAGACGGATGGAGTTAAGTATGCAGATTGCAACTGAGATATCAGGTAGCAGGGCGGTTTTGAATTTGAATGGTCGCTTCGACTTCCATTCCCATCGCGACTTTCGCTCGGCCTATGAAAACGTAATGGAAGGCACCGAGGTACGCGATATCGAAATTAATTTCAGGCAGGTTGATTACCTCGACAGCTCGGCGCTAGGGATGTTGCTGCTGCTGCGTGAAAAGGCCGAGGTGGCGGGCAAGAACGTGGCGTTGGTCGGCCTGCAGGGCATGGTGAAGCAGGTGCTGGAAATCGCCAATTTCGGCAAATTGTTTACCGTTCGCGACTGATCAATGGTGCCTCCAGTTTCCAGGCATGCTTTGTCGGGCTTGAAACCCGACGCGCCAGCGGATTTTCGCCTGAAGATACTGATTGCCGATGACACGCCCACCAACGTCAAGCAGTTGCAGGTGGTGGCGCAGAACATGGGGCATCAGACGGTGGTGGCCGTCGATGGCCTGAGCGCGCTTGAACTGTTTCAAACCGAAGCGCCGGATCTGGTGTTCATGGACATCATGATGCCGGGGATGGATGGCATCACGGCGGTGAAACAGATTCGCGACCTGCCCGCCGAAAAATGGACGCCGATCATTTTCTATTCGGCGCTCGATCAGATGCAGGACATCGTTAGAGGGCTTGAGGCCGGTGGCGACGACTACCTGGCCAAGCCGGCGTCGACGCAGTTATTGAAGGCCAAGATCAAAAGCTATACCCGCCAGATTGCGCTGCAAGGCAAGGTGCTCGGCTACGCCGAGGAACTGACGCGCTGGCGAGAAGAATCGGAAGAACAGACCCGGCTCGGCGCCCACGTGATGTCGCGGTTGACTGATGCCGTCGGTCTGCGTGATCAGATGGTGCACAGCTTCAATCTGCCGGCCGAGACTTTCAGCGGTGATTTGCTCTGTGCAGCGCGCGCGCCTGGCGATGTGCTGAATGTGATGCTGGCCGACGCGGCGGGGCACGGGCTGGCTGCCGCGCTGAGCGCGATGCCGTTGACTCAGGCGTTCTACAGCATGACGGCGAAGGGCTTTCCGCTGGCTTCCATCGTCGAGGAATTGAACCGCAAGCTGAAAGCGATTCTGCCGGCTGATCGGTTTGTCGCAGCGACGTTGGCTTCAATCGATGTGCGCAACCGGACCGTTGAAATCTGGAATGGCGGCAACCCGGATGCCTTCTTTCTGAGCACGCAGGGCGAGATTGTGATGCGTTGGCCTTCGCGGCATCCGCCGCTGGGCATCTTGCCGGACAAGCTGTTTTCCGGCCTCTCAGAGACTGTGGTGTTTCAGGAACCGGGCGATCTGGTTCTCAGCTCGGATGGCTTGACTGAAGCAGAGAACGCCGCCGGCACCTGGCTGGGAATCGACGGTGTCATCAATCTGCTGGCCTGTGCCGAGGATACCGAAACCCGCTTCAAGTGCCTGCTGCAGGGCGTGGATACACATTTGCAGGGCAAGCCGGCGCGCGACGATGTGTCCTGTTTCATTGTGTCGGTTCCGATCGAACGACGCCGGCAATTCCGTTTCACCGCGCCGAAGTTGATCAATCAGAGCCAGTTTGCCGAATGGCGACTCGATCTGACCTACAGTGCGCAGGAGTTGCGCTACATCGATGTCGTTCCCGGCGTGCTTGGCCTGGTGACCCAGGTGCAGGCGCTGAAGGAACATCAGGGCGGTCTGTTCCTGGTGCTGTCCGAATTGTTCAACAACGCGCTGGATCATG
>JAIFLB010000037.1 GCA_020049245.1 Betaproteobacteria bacterium
CGGTCTGCCCCAGGAACCGCTGCAACACCTCCGCATAGACATCGCGGAAATCGGTGTTGTGGGCGACATAGCGTCCCTCCAGAAGTTGGCCGCTTTGCAGACCGCGCCAACCCGTCCCGGTATGTACTCCGCCCTTCACACCGCCGCCGACAGCCAGCCAGGTCGAGGCGTGGCCGTGGTCGGTGCCGCCGCTGCCGTTTTCCGCCACTGTACGGCCGAACTCGGTGATCGCCAGCAGCAGCACTCTGGACGCATCGGACCCCAGATCGTTGAAAAAGGCCGCCACCGACTCGGCAAACTCGCGCAGCAGCAGGCTCATGCGCCCGTCCGCCCTGGCGCCGCCCTGGCCGTTGTGAGTATCCCAACCTCCCAAGTTCAGGGCGATGAGCTCGATGCCCGGCCGGTACTTGACCAAGCCGGCGGCCTGGCGCATCTGCCTGCCGAAGTGGGTAGATGGATAAGCCGCGCCATTTTCGGCCTGGCGTCGGCCAATCGCTTGCAACGGGTCCAGGTCGGCCAGCAACTGCCGCCCGGCAGCGTGCAGCCTGGCGGCGTAGGGGTGATCGGGTTGCGGCACTGCGCCATAGCGGGTGCCATATTGGGCCTCGATCATGGCGCTGAGCATGTCCCGGTCCTGCTTGCTCGAGGCCAGGTCAAGGCTCGCCAGATCCGAAAAGGTCGGCACCTGGAGGGTCCCGGCCAGACTGCGGGGCACGCCGTCCGTCAGGCACAAGGCCCGCTGATTGACCGTCCCCGGCGTGGACGCGAGATAGCGGGCCAGCCAACCGTTGTCGGTAGGCTGCAGGTCGGCATTCTCGATGATGTCCTGCCCCTGGAAATGGGAGCGCGTGCCCCCCGGGTACAGCACCCCGGGCAGCACCGCCACCCTGCCCTGTCGATACAGTGTCATTAGTGGAGCCAGGGCCGGATGGAAGCCGAAGAAGCCGTTCAGATCCAATGCGGCCTCGGCTGCGCTGGCTGAGGGCGGTGGCACAGCGATGGTGGGGCGCAACCTGTAATAGGCATCCTCGCCGTAGGGCACCGACACATTCAGCCCATCCCAGCCACCGCGCTGGAACACCACCACCAGCACCCGCCCGCTGGCTGCGGCGTGCGCGGTGCGCATCAGCACGCCGCCCGACCAAAGCAGCGAGGCGGCGCCCATGCCGCCGGTCATGCGCAAGAAGTCTCTGCGATCCATCAGCACACCCCAATCATTGATACTGATAAGCCGGCAAACCCAAAATCGCCTTCCCCAACCGCCGCAGGCGCGCCTCCGCATCCGGCGCCCAGGAAAGATAAGGAGAAGACCCGCCCTCGGTGAGGATATTCACCCCGAAATCACGCAGCCCGCGGGTGGCCGTCGGCCCCAAAGCCATCTCCAGCATGCGACCCGCCACCCCTTCCGCCGTCTCCAACCCCGCCGCCTGCATCTGCCCCAGCAGATCCACATTGGACGACTCGGCAGCCGCATCTCCACTCAGCAGCCGGTCCAGAAAGCTCATCCGCGCCAGCAGCAGGCCGGAGCTGAGCCAGGCATCGCCCGTTTCCGCATAGCCGGTGGGCACAGCGCAGGAGTAGGGATCCATGCCCAACCGTTTCATCTCCAAGGCCAGGTCGTCGCCATTGGTCTCCAGTCCCAGGTTGCGCGCGGCTCCCACCAGAAACTCCAGCGGAGTCTTCAGCTTGCGGCCACGATGCGCCGCCCCGAGGAATTCCGTCGAGTCCAATATCGCCCACAGCACCCGAACCATCTGGTCGGGCGTATCCGCCTGGGCCAGGAACTCTGTCACGCACTGCTGCACCAAGCCCTCCATTGGCTGGTCATCCACGAACAGCGTCACCAGCTTCGAGCAGATGTACCGCGCCGTCGAGGGATGCCGCGCCAGCCGGTTCAGCACCGCTTCCCCATCCTCGATGCCATTCCCTGCCGGCAAGGTACCGCCCAGCACCTGCTTCTCGCCAGCGTCGTGCCGGGCGGCATCGAACAGGAAACGCCTCTCCTTCACCGTCCAGCCGGTAAAGGCCCGGGCCACCTCCACGACATCCTGCTGGGTATAGCCTCCGGCTATGCCCAGGGTGTGCAGTTCCATCAGTTCGCGGGCATAGTTCTCGTTGGCTGCTCCCTTCCTGTTGTTCACCCCGTCCAGGGTGATCAGCATGGCCGGGCTCCTGGCGCTGATCCCCAGAAGATCACGGAAGCGTCCCAGGGCATGATCCAGGAAGGCCGCCCGCTCCTGCTGCTCGTACTCGCCCCTGCCATGGCGGCCATAGTCAGTGCTGAAATGGTTGTCCCAGAACCAGGCCATCACCTCCTGCAGTTGCCGGCGGCTGTACACCGCGTGACGCAGGAGATCCGTCGCCACGTAGCCGCCAGCATCCAGCCAGCCCGCCTGGCGCTGCTCGAACGCTGAATCCTCGACGCTGCCAGGAGGCAACTGACTCCGCAGGAACTCCCGCACACCGTCCTGCGCCACCGCCTTTACCTGTCCCGGGGCGGCGCCGAAACTGGTCCGCTGCAGCACATGCCAGGCCTGACGTTCGTCATCAGTGGGGTTGAGCTGGACCGTCTGCCGGGCCGAATTTCCCGCGCCGTCCCTCGCCATCAGGGTCAGGGTGATGGGCGAGGCGGAAAACGCCTCATCGGGGGCGATCATCAGCGACCAGCGACCCGACGCCGGCGCCACCTCGACGCTGCGCTCCTCTGCCGTGACCAGCCCGCCACCGGACACCCGCGCCGTCAGGACGGGCATCAGGGTATCGTCCGTCACCCGACCGGAAATCAGAAAGCCGCCGGTAGGCACACGGTCCCCCTCTTGGTGGGACAGGATCTCGATGGCGGGCGGCGTGACATCGTCGATCAGAGCAAGCGTCAGACGCGCCTCAGCGACGTTCAGGTTCTGGTTCATCGCCTGCACCACCGCTCGCACCGTCCCGGCCGACTCACCCGTGAAGGGGCCGGTATCCACCTGCCAGGTCCTGGAATCCGCGCGGTAAGTAGCCTGCCGCTCCAGCATCGCCCCCGAAGGCAAGGTCAGATGCAGAAGAACCTCCTTCACCGCAACGTCATCCTCCGCAGTTCCATAGAGCTGGAAGCCAGCCCCGGAGATCTTGGCACCTTGGTCCGGGAAACGTATCTCCACACCAGACAGGTGGAAGCCAAGCTCAGTGGATTGTGTGTTGCTCGAGGCAAGGGTGATTAAGCCCCGATCACTGACTGATTGGCTAAAGAGCCCTTTTCCTTCACCCAACGATCCCTCCGCCAGCGCGAGGCATGGGGAAGCAAGCATGGAACAGACCAGAATGGCGCTCAGGCAGCGGCTAATAGGATTGTTTTGGCACAGGCGCAAGGAAACAGCAAAGCCATACCGGAACATCGGCACAGGCAAGGAGGTTAGACGAATTGGTTGCACGTATGGACTCCCACAACATGCCTCGGTAGTAAAGCCATGAACCGCCCCAGCCCTGAACTCCGCGCAATGACGCCAGGACATCTTTGCAAACGAATCGAAAACATCCATCGCAATGGCATTAAGGGCGTTAGGTTAAAAAACAACTTGATCAGAATTACCCAAGGGCAGGTTCCATGATGACCAGTGTCTAGCGCTACAAATCGGGCAGCGATGACTGAAGCCCCAGACAATAGCCAATCAATTTCAATATAGCCATGAGCCTTCCCGCTGCCAATGTCCCGCACTTGCCGCTGCCCGCATGCCATACAAGCGCATCGGGACTCACATTCACGCTGATGCGAACTACCTTGACACGCCGGCTTGGCCGGCACATTTACATCTGCCAAACTTCTACAATGAAATTTAGTGAACTTGGTCTGGATCGCTGGTTGGCGGACAAAGCCGGCGAACTGTGTGGGCCCGATTTGTCCATCGCCAGGATCACTGCGGTTGACCGAGGGCGCTACCTGATCCGGGACGAAGGCGGCGAAGTGCCAGCCGAACTGACCGGCAAATTTATTCACCTCGCCGAGTCCTCCAGCGAGCTTCCATGCGTGGGCGATTGGGTGTGCGTGCATTACCGCGATGCCGCCGCGCAGGCCAGCATTCATCACCTGCTGCCACGCCGATCCTTCCTCCGCCGCAAAGCCGCCGGCCGCGACGTTGAATTGCAGATGATTGCGGCAAACATCGACGTGGCGTTCATCGTGCAGTCCTGCCACTTCGATTTCAATCTCCGACGGCTGGAGCGCTACCTGGTGATGGCCAGGGACGGCCATATCGAGCCGGTGGTGCTTCTAACCAAGACCGATCTGGTCTCCCCGGAAGCACTGGAACAGTTGATCGGCCAGATCCGACTGATGGGGGTGGAAGCCAAGATTGTCTGTGTCAGCAATGCCACCGGCGCGGGAGTCGATCAGGTTCGCGCACTCATGGCTTCAGGCAAGACCTATTGCCTGCTCGGTTCATCGGGCGTTGGCAAAACGACGTTGATCAACCGTCTGCTCGGCGAGGACGCGCTTGAAACCGGTGCGGTCAGCCATACCGGCGAAGGGCGTCACACCACCACACGGCGCCAGTTGATTGTGCTTGAACAGGGCGGACTATTGATCGACATGCCAGGCATGCGCGAACTGGGGATGCTGGGCGCCGGCGAAGGCATCGAAGAGACTTTCGCCCACATCAGCGCACTTGCGCGCGGCTGCCGGTATCCCGACTGCCGTCATGACAGCGAACCGGGTTGTGCGGTTCGGGCAGCCATCGAGCGGCACGAACTGAGCGAAGATCAGTTGCAAAACTACCTGAAGCTGCGCGACGAATCCGAATTCCACGATCTGTCCTACATGGATCGACGAAAAAAGGACAAGGCTTTCGGCAGGTTTGTACACACCTACAAGAAGCAGAAGGACGGGCCGGGCCGAAAATAGAGCGGAATGTGGAGACGGCGGGGCGACCCTGCACCAACCGCAACGAACGGCCGTTCATTGTCTGATTTCCAACTGATAGATCGCGCAAACCACCCAATACTGTTGTCAGTGCAACGGAGGTATCAGAACTACCCGGAGTTGCTGCGCAGCGTTCTCTCGGACAGCGGCTCGCTCATGCGATGCACTGTGCCAGTGAACAGCGCGATGAGGACATCACCCTTGCGGATTTCCACCTGATACACCCCGGTTCGCCGGGTCAGGTTGATCTCGCGTGCTGCGGCGGTCAGTGTGTCACCCACTTGGCAGGGTTTCATGTGCTCGATATGAGCAGCGAGGGAGACGGCCAGCGTGCCGTGCGAATTTGCCGCCAGCGCGAAGGCGGAATCGGCCAGGGCAAACAGGAAACCACCGTGGGCTGAGCCCCAGTTGTTGAGGTGTTCGGGAAGCACGACGACGGAGAGACATGCTTCACCGGGGCCAGTGATGTCTCCCTTGAAGCCAAGAGCGCGCATGAAGGGGTCAAGTTGCATGGAAATCTCGGCGTAGTGGCGGTCTCATCCCTGTTTGCCCCTTTTGTCGTTCACCCGCTTGGCTTTGCCGGTGAAGCGCTCCAGTGTTCGCGGTGCAACCAGTTCGACGGTCGCGCGGATGCCGGCAACAGTGAGAATTTCCTTGCCGATGCGGTCGCGCAGGTGCTGCATCCGGTCCATGCGGTCGGACAGCAGTTCCGGCATCACTTCCACGCGCACGGTGAGCTGGTCCAATGTGGCGGGGCGCTCCACCTCGATCATGTAATGCGGCGTGGTGCCTTCCACACGTAGCAGGGCTTCCTCGATCTGCGACGGGAAAACGTTGACGCCGCGAATGATCAGCATGTCGTCGGTACGCCCGGTGACCCGACTCATGCGTGCTGTGGTGCGGCCGCAGGCGCAGGGGGAGCGATCGAGGCGGGCAATGTCACGGGTCCGGTATCGGAGCAGCGGCATGGCTTCCTTGGTCAGCGCGGTAATGACCAGTTCGCCCTCCTCGCCATCCGGCATCGGTTCCAGCGTGTCCGGGTCCAGACATTCGACCAGGAAATGATCTTCCTGCAGGTGCATGCCGTCTCGCATTGCGCATTCGCCGGAGACGCCGGGGCCGATCACTTCCGACAGGCCATAGTTGTTGAACGCCAGCAAGTCCATTTGCGATTCGATTTCCTGGCGCATCTCCTCGGTCCACGGCTCGGCGCCGAAATGGGCGTACTTCAGCGGCAGGCTGCGCGGATCAATGCCGAGTTCGCGCGCGGTTTCGGCGATGGTCAGGGCGTAGCTGGGCGTGCATACCAGTACTTCGGCGCCCAGATCCTGGATGATCTCGATCTGCCGGCGGGTGTTGCCTGACGCGGCGGGTACGATTGCCGCCCCGACTTTCTCGATGCCGTAATGCAGGCCGAAGCCGCCGGTGAACAGGCCGTAACCAAATGCAACATGCACGGTGTGCTGCGATTTCAGACCGCCAGCCACCAGGAATCGCGCGCACAGGTCGGACCAGAGAGTGAGGTCCTTCGCCGTATAGGCAACAAAGGTGGGTTTGCCGGTGGTGCCGGAAGAGCCGTGAATGCGCGCCAGCTGGTCGCGCGGCACGGTGAGGAAACCCAGCGGGTGATGCCGGCGCAGATCATCCTTGGTGGTGAACGGCAGACGGCGCAGGTCGTCGAGGCTACGCATGCTTTTCGGCGTGATACCGCGCAGTGCGAACGCCTCGCGGTAGAACGGCACATTCGCCACCCGCGCCACCACGTCACGCAGCCGCGCCAGTTGCAGAGCCGCCAACTCGTCGCGCGGCAGGGCTTCCTCGCCGTCGCGGATGTGGTTTTCGATGGTGGGCATCGGTTCAGAGTGACACAAAGGCTTGCATGGCGGGTTCACCAGTCGTCAGTACATATCCGCTTCTTGCACGATGCTGATATTCGCCGCCTTCAGCACTTCGATGGCCGCGTCCGGGTCTTCGAAGCGGAACAGCAGCACGGCCTTGTAATTGCGCCGCAGGGCGAAGGCGTACATGTATTCGATGTTGATGCCGGCCTCGGCCAGCACGCTCAGCATGTGCACCAGGCCGCCGGGCTGGTCGTCCACATCCACCGCCACCACGTCGCTGACGTTGGCTACCCAGCCATCCTGCTCCAGCACCGCCTTGGCGCGTTCCCATTCCTTCAGCACCAGGCGCAGGATGCCGAACTGCTCGGTATCGGCGAGCGAGATGCTGACCAGATTGATATCCGCCGCCGCCAGCAATTTGAGCGGTTCGGCCAGGCTGCCGGGGCGGTTTTCCAGAAATACGGAGAGTTGCGGAAGTTTCATGCGGGCCTCCTAAGAGTCGTTGCGACGATCAATGACGCGCTTGGCCTTGCCTTCGCTGCGCGGGATGGCATGCGGTCCGACCAGCCTGAGGCCAACCCGGATGCCGAGAATATGCTCGATCGCGTGCGCCAGACGGCTGCGCACTTCCTCCAGCGCGCGCACCTTGTCGCTGAACACTTCCGGGGTGACTTCCACTTCCACCGACATCTGGTCGAGGCCATGTTCGCGGGTCAGGATGATCTGGTAATGCGGCAACGTACCTTCGACATTGAGCAGGGCGGCTTCGACCTGCGACGGGTACACGTTGACGCCGCGAATGATGAACATGTCGTCGGAGCGGCGGCCGATGCGGCGGATGCGGCGGATGGTGCGGCCGCAGCCGCAGCGTTCGGGCAGGATGGCGGTGATGTCGCGGGTGCGATAGCGGATCATCGGCATGGCTTTCTTGCTCAGCGTGGTCAGCACCAGTTCGCCCTCTGTACCGTCGGGCAGCGGTTCGCCGGTCTCCGGGTCGATGATCTCGGGATAGAAATGGTCCTCGAACACATGCAGGCCGTCATGCTGGGCGCATTCGCTGGCGACACCGGGACCGATGATTTCAGACAGGCCGTAGATATCGAACGCCTGGATACCGGTATCCGCCTCGATACGGGCGCGCATCGCATCGCTCCATGGTTCGGCGCCGAATACGCCGACTCGCAGCGGCATGTCCTTCAGATCGACGCCCATTTCCAGCGCCTTCTCCGCCAGATGCATGAAATAGCTCGGCGTGGCGCAGATCGCGGTGACGCCGAAATCGCGCAGCACCATGATCTGGCGGTCGGTGTTGCCGCCGGAGATCGGGATCACCGTGGCGCCCAGGGTCTCGGCACCGTAATGGGCGCCTAGACCGCCGGTGAACAGGCCGTAACCGAAGGCGTTCTGCACGATGTCGCCGCGATGCAGGCCGCAGGCGGCGAGGGTACGGGTCATCACCTCGGCCCAGACATCGACGTCCTCCCTCGTGTAGGCCACGACGATCGGCTTGCCGGTGGTGCCGGAAGAAGCGTGCAGGCGCACTACATCGGTCATCGGGCTGGCGAACAGGCCGAACGGATAGGTGTCGCGCAGGTCGGCCTTCACTGTGAACGGCAACCGGGCGATGTCGGCCAAAGACTGAATCGACTCCGGCGTCAGTCCGCGTTCTTCCAGGCGATGCCGGAACAGCGGCACGCGTTCGTAAGCCCGCGTCACCACCGCTTTCAGGCGGCGCAACTGGACCTCGCGCAATTGCTTTTCGGGCAGAAAGTCGGGGGCGCTGACGGGGTGAAAACCGCCGGCGGCATCGTTCCAGAGTTCTTTCAGCATGATGGAATGTGAGGATCGAAGGTTATGGGAGACCCGCTCGCGGGCCGATCAGAGTTCGCTGCCAGTGTCCGGGTTCATGTTTGGCCTGGCGGGTTGAAGCGCTGGATTGCCGCCGCGCGCCCGATGGCGAAGGATTCGTCATTCAGCCGATGCAACTTGGCCGCCAGGCGGGCGTGGATGGCGTCCAGCCAGGCCGCTTCCGGAATGTCGAGCAGCGCCGAGAGCGCGCCCAGCATAGCCACGTTGAGGCTTTTCTTGTTCTTGACGGCGCCTTCCGGAATGATCTCGATGGCGATCAGTACGCCGTCCGGCTTGAGCACAGGCCGATTCACGTCGACCTGCGTCGGCTCCAGCACAAGCAGAAAATCCGCCTCGCCGGCCGTTACCATCGGCGACAGCACGCGCGCGCCGTAGCGCACATCGCTGCTGACCGAACCGCCGCGCTGGCTCATGCCGTGCAGTTCGCTCTTCTTCACGTCGAAACCGGCGCGGAAGGCCGCGTCGGCGAGGATGTCGGAGGCGGTAAGGACGCCCTGGCCGCCGAGGCCGCCGAGCACGATGTTGGTGACTTTGTTCATCTGCATCACTCCGCCGGCATCGCCGCGCAGGCGTGGCTCATCTTTTCCATTGCCGCCTTCTCGTAGAAACGAATTTTTGGCGCCGCCAGCACGCAAGGCTGGCGCACCACGACCAGCGAGGTTTCCGGCTTCGCCAGCAATTCCTTGAGCAGATCCCCGAGCAGGTGGCCGTCGGTGAAACGGTTCAGGCTATGCACGTTCTTGATGCCCATCGCCCGACCAAGAGCCTCGAAGTCGATCTTGCCGGTGGGATCGTGGTTAAGGCTGCGGCCGGTGCTGGGGTTTTCCTGCTGGCCGGTCATCGCGGTGGTGCCGTTGTCGAGGATCACCACGACATGGCCGGTTTCCGGCGGGTTGTAAACCATCTCAGCCAGGCCGGTGATGCCGGAGTGAACGAAGGTGGAGTCGCCGATCACGCTGACCACTCGCCTCGCCTGTTCCGGCGGCAAGGTGTGGCGCATGCCGAGGCCGACGCCGATCGAAGCGCCCATGCAGACGCAGGTGTCCATCGCCGAGAACGGCGGCAGCACGCCCAGCGTGTAACAGCCGATATCGCCGGAGACGATGCAGTCCATGTCGCGCAGCACCTCGAACACATCGCGGTGCGAGCAGCCCTGGCACAACTCGGGCGGCTTGCCCTTGGGCGGTACCGCTTCCGGACTGGTATCGCCGGCCAGGATGCGGCGCAGGCGCGGCACGTTGAGTTCGCCGAAGCGGTACATCTCCGCCTTGCCTTCCGCCGTGATGCCGGCGGCGCGCAGCGAATCGAGCAGCATCGGGTCGCCCTCCTCGATCACCAGCAGGCGATCGACGCCGGCGGCGAACTGGCGGATGGTGTCGAGCGGCAACGGCCAGGTCATCCCGATCACCAGATGGCTGGCTTCCGGCGCGGCCTCTTGCGCATGCACGGCGGCGATGCCGCTGCTGACGATGCCGAGGCGTTGCCCCGCCTCACCCACGCCGGGAATGAGCCGGTTGAGGCCGCTGGTCTCGTTCCAGGCCGCGATCTCGACCATTTTGACGCGCAACCGGCCATGCGCCGGTTTGGCATAGGCCGGAATCATCACGCGCGACGGCACGTTGCGGTTGAACACCGGCGCGGTCGGCGCGGCTACCTTGGCGTGCGCCTCGACCAGGGTCTTGGAATGGCAGACCCGCGTGGTCAGGCGCAGGATCACCGGTATCTTCCAGCGCTCGGAGAGTTCGAACGCGACCAGCGTGAAATCGTAGGCTTCCTGCGAGTCGCACGGCTCCAGCATGGGGGCGACGGCGGCGCGGGCGTAATGGCGGTTGTCCTGTTCGTTCTGGCTGGAGGCCATGCCAGGATCGTCGGCGGAAACGATGACCAGGCCGCCGTCGACATCGGTATAGGTCGCGGTAAACAGCGGGTCGGCGGCGACATTGAGGCCGACATGCTTCATCGTGACCAGCGCGCGGCCGCCGGCAAAGGCGACGCCGAGTCCGACTTCCAGTGCCACTTTTTCATTTGGCGACCACTGCGCGCGGCCGCCCAGGTGATCGAGGGTTTCCAGGATTTCGGTGGACGGCGTACCGGGGTAGCCGGTGCCGAGTGAAACACCGGCATGCAGCGCGGCGAGGGCGACGGCTTCGTCGCCGTTGAGGAGTTGGCGGGGCATGCGTTAGCTCAGTAGGTCAGCAACAATTCGGCGCGCAAAAAATAGGCTTCATCGCCTTTCGGTGCGATGTAGTAATCGCCGGGAAAGAAGTATTCGGCCATCAGGTGGCCGGAAACATGTTTGTCGAACTTCGCGCGCGCCCATGCGGCGACCAGGTGGCCGCGAAACTTGTCGCCACAGCTGAATCCGGCGCTGCCGCACTTGCTGTTCTCGTCGGCGAACACAGCGTGATAATCGAGGCTGATTTCGGTGGTCGGATGCACCTTCGCCGCCCAGCCCAGGTTGAGGCGATTCAGATTGGTGGTCTCGCCGGTGCGGGTTTCCGAACCATAAGTGTAGGGGCCGTACAACTCGCTCCACTGCGGCCAGCGCCCCCAGAGCGGATCGAACGCTTCATTCCTGGCGCTGGCGGGATCGTCGCCGCTGAGGAACTCGTAGCCGACATGCAGGCGCTGTTTCCAGTCGCCCATATCGCGGCCGTTCCTGCGCCCCCATTCGGCGGCGGTTTCGGCGCGCACTTTCCAGTCGGCGTTGAGTTGGGTTTCGATACGGCCGCCGAGCGCGCTGACGTGGCCGTCGTCGGAAGGATCGGCGGCCAGCGGGATGATGAAGCCGTTGTTGGTGCGATTGCCATTGGCCAGGCTGCCAGTCACTGGCGAATTGGCCTTGTGGATGAAATCAGCCCCTTTTCATCCTGCTCGGTCTGGTCTTCCGTCTTGTTGTTGAGCGTCAGGTTGGTCTTTGCATCCTGATAGATCAGGATGGCTTCCACCTTGGTGGCAGGAGAATAAGTCCAAGTAGTTCGCAGCGCGTCCAGATAGCTGGTGCGAGAACCGTCAATCGGCGTGCCGTCGGCGACCAGCCAGCCGTTGCCGAGGAAAATATCCTGACGCCCGAGTTTCACCGCTAGCGGCAACCCGCCGGGTTTGTCCAGGGCCATGTTGAGGTTGTCGAACAGCAGCGCGCCGCTGTAAGACTTCTCGAACGCGGCGATCTCCGGCTTGGCATAGTGGCGGCCTTCCCAGGTCAGACGGGCATCGAATTTGACGCCTTCGGTCGGCGCGTACTGGCCCCAGCCGCGCGCGCGATAGCGCTGGAAATGCCGTTCCGCGCTGGCGTTGGTATTGTCCAGGGCATTGGCATTCTCGATCACCACCTCGCGCAGGCGCAGATCTGCGCCGCCGCTCCAAGTGGCGGGTTCGGCGGCCAGGACGGCGGAACATACCAGCGGCAGGACGCCCCAAACGAGCACTTGCAGTTCAGATTTCATCTTCCACTTTCTTTTCTTTGCGGGCCCAGGCCCGGTCTTCCGGGGTGATTTCGTCGCCGCCGCGATTACGCCGTACCAGTCCGTAACCAACACTAAAAGCGGTCACCAGCAGGCACATGACATAGGCCAGCCAGATCATTGGGTCGTTGATACCCAGCATGGGATTACCTCTCGGGGAAGCAGCGCGCCAGATGAGCGCGGTCGGGCGCTTGGGTAAACGCGCTGACCACGATGGCGGTGAGGATGGATAGCGGCAACGCGATCATGATCGGATCGACCGACGGCCAGTTGAGTACATCTTCCAGCAGGCTGCTCTTGCCATCGGTGAAATGCTGCACCAAGCCGATGGCGCCGGCCTCCTTGGCCTTGATGAACAGCAGCCAGAACAGCGACGAGCCCAGGCCCACCGTCATCGACGCGAGCGCACCGGCGCGGGTGATGCGGCGACTGAACAGACCGCCGATATAAGCCGGCATGAAAGTGGCTGCGCAGAGACCGAAGAAGATCGCGGTAAAGCGGGCGATGACGTACTCGTCTCGCACCGTGTAGGCCAGCGTCACCGAGACCAGCAGGCCAACGACGATGGCAGTCCGCACCACCAGCAGACTGGGCTGTCTATCTGCGCGGCGACCGAAAAACTGCGCGTAAAGGTCGTGGCCGGCAGCCGTACCCAGCGTGTGAAACTGGCTGGACATGGTGCTCATCGCCGCCGACAGCAGGGTCAGGAAAAACAGGATGCCGAACCAGCGCGGCAACGCCTGGGTGATGTAGTTCGGGATGATCAGGTCGGCCTGGCCCTTGGCATAGACCACTGCAATGGAGCGGCCGCTGACCCGCTCGAACGGCTGCGCCTGAATATCCAGAGCGGGCTGGCGGGCGCTGATGATCAGCGGAGCGAGGCTGGGTTTGCCGGTCTTGGCGTTGATTACCGCTTCCCAGCGCCCCGGCGTGGATTCCTTCATGATCTGAACCACGGCGCGATTCTGCTCGGAACTGATTTCCTTGACCACCTTGCCAGACAGCATCACGCCGTTCTCGGCAAACCAGACGTTGGACAGGCTGCCGACGATGAACGGCGTTCCGGTCATCAGCAGGATGAATAAAGCGCCAGTGGGCACTGCGCGGTCCAGTTCGCGGCGGCTGCGCACGGTCATAAAGCGGACAATCAATTGCGGCTGCGCCACGACACCAACGCCGACACCAAGAATGATCGCGCTGACCACCGTCCACCACAGTTCATTCGATTTTTCACCCCAGCCGAACTCGGGCATCGCCGTCCAGCCGCGGTGGCCGATCTCCTGCAACGGTTTCGGCACCATATTGGACATGTCGGTCAAGGTCTGGTGCGCCTGGGTGACGCCACCGAGGCTGTCGTAGGTAAACCAGAGCAGGAACAGCATGCCGAAGATCATGATCACGCCCTGCAAGGTG
>JAIFLB010000134.1 GCA_020049245.1 Betaproteobacteria bacterium
TGTCGATTGCCTGACCGACAACCGGGTGCGCACCGTGGCCGATGTCCGCCATGCGTTCTCGAAATGCGGCGGCAATCTGGGCACCGATGGCTCTGTCGTGTTCCAGTTCAAACACTGCGGCCAGATCATCCTGGCGCCGGGCGCGAACGAAGATCAGGTGATGGATGTGGCGCTGGAAGCCGGCGCCGAGGACGTGATCAGCAATGAAGACGGTTCGATCGAGATCATAACTGCGCCAACCGGTGACTTTGCCACGGTGAAGGAAGCGCTGGAAAAAGCCGGTTTCAAGCCGGCGATGGACGGCGTGGTGATGAAAGCCCTGAACGAAACCGATGTCGCCGGCGACGACGCGGTCAAGTTCCAGAAAATGCTCGACATGCTGGACGACCTCGACGACGTGCAAGACGTTTACATCTCGGCAATATTGCCGGAATGAGTTTGTCTGCGTGAGACTGCTCGGCATCGACCCCGGCCTGCGCATCACCGGCTATGGGGTGATCGACAAGGCTGGCCAGCAGTTGACTTACGTCGCCAGCGGCGTGGTACGCACCGAGACCGGGGAACTCCCCGGCCGCATCAAGATCATTTTCGATGGCGTCAGCGAAGTGTTGGCGCAATTTCGTCCTGATGTCTGCGCAATCGAGAAAGTGTTCGTCAACGTCAATCCGCAATCCACGCTGTTGCTCGGCCAGGCGCGCGGGGCGGCGATCGCGGCGTTGACGGCGGCGGGGCAGCAGGTATTCGAATACACGGCGTTGCAGGTCAAGCAGGCGGTTGTCGGCAACGGCCATGCGGAAAAGGAACAAGTCATGAACATGGTGAAACGACTGTTGAATCTGCCGACTGAACCGCGCGCGGATTCGGCCGATGCGCTGGCCTGCGCGATCTGCCATGCACATGGCGGCATGGGTTTCGGCGGCGACCGGTTCGGCGAACTCGGCAGCAAGATGGCGGTTGGCCGCAGGCGCAAGGCGGGGAGAATGCTATGAGCAAGACTGCTGCCGCCCCGATGGAACCGACGCCATCCACGTTGACGAATCCGGTCAAACGCTATTTGCTGGCAACCCGGCCTGCTTTCCTGACCATCGCGCTGGCAGGTTGCCTGCTCGGTTTTGCCAGCGCACTGGAAAGCACTTTTTCCTGGCCGCTGGCCTTGCTGACGTTGTTTCTCGCGATCGCCACCCAGGCCGGCGTCAATGTGTTCAATGATTACTACGATCACCTGAATGGCACCGACGCAGTCAATGTGGATCGCTTGTTTCCGTTCACTGGCGGCTCGCGCTTCATTCAGAACGGCGTCATGTCACCGCGCCAGATGCTGGTTTACGCGCTGGTGTTGTTTGGCGCGGTGATCGCCGGTGGTCTATGGCTGATTGGCACGCGCGGCAGCGGCCTGTTCTGGATCGGTATCGCCGGTTTGTTGATCGGCTGGGCTTATTCCGCGCCACCGTTGAAATTGAACAGTCGCGGCCTCGGCGAAATCTGCGTCGCGGCCGGCTTTTTGCTGATCGTCGCCGGCGCCGATTTCGTTCAGCGCGGCGCAATGTCGGCTACGCCTTGGCTGATTGGCCTGCCGTATGCGCTGCTGGTGACCAACATTCTGTACGTTAACCAGTTTCCCGATCGTAACGCCGATCTGCAGGCCGGCAAGCGGCATTGGGTGGCACGACTGGAGCCATCGATTGCAGCACGAGGCTATTGGCTGATTCTGGCGCTGTCGATGCTGATGCTGGTCTGGCTGGTGGCGAGCGGACGTCTTCCACTGCTGACGCTGGTTTCACTGCTTGCGCTGATTCCCGCCCTGAAGGCCGGCCAAGTGCTGAGCGCACACGCGGCAGAACCCGCGAAACTGGCGCCGGCGGTGCAGATGACCATCCTCGCCGCGCATCTGCAACCGGTCCTGCTGTCCGCCGCGCTGGTCTGGACGTTGCTGGCATGATCGGCCGCCTGACCGGTACGTTGCTGGAGAAATTGCCGCCGCAAGTGTTGCTGGATGTTGGCGGTGTCGGCTATGAACTCGATGTGCCGATGAGCAGTTTCTACAACCTGCCGGCGGTTGGCGAGCGCGTCACGCTGGTGACGCATTTCGTCGTGCGCGAGGATGCGCAGCAACTGTATGGATTCCTCAGCCAGAAGGAGCGTGTGGCGTTTCGCGAATTGATCCGGATTTCCGGCGTCGGCCCGAAGCTGGCTTTATCCGTGTTGTCCGGCATGAGCGCCGACGAGTTGGCGCAGTGCATCGTCATGCAGGACGCCGGCCAATTGACCCGCGTGCCGGGCATCGGCAAGAAAACCGCAGAACGCTTGCTGCTCGAATTGAAAGGCCGCCTGGCCGATGCGTTGCCGCAAGTGGGCGTTGTTTCGGTGAGTGCCGGCGTCACCCACGACGCCCTCGGCGCGCTGCTGGCGCTGGGCTATTCCGACAAGGAAGCGGTGCCGGTGCTGAAGCAGTTGCCGGAAGGCTTGAGCCTGGAAGAATCGATTCGGCAAGCGTTGAAAATGCTGGCGAAAAAATAGCACTGCTAAATCAATAGTTTGCACTTCCTTTCCAAAGTGTAAAAATTTCCGACACATTGCGCTTAGACCCGTGTTGCACATATCCCGTGTTACACTGATTACAGTTTCAATCCCGGAGCCTTGCCATGGCCAACCTCACCCTCAGCATTGACGATGACCTGCTCAAGCAAAGCCGCTTGTATGCCGTACAACACGACACCTCGGTGAACGCCATGGTGCGTGAATATCTGGAAGGTTTGGTCACCAAAAGCAAAGACGCGGAACAGGCTGAGCGCGCCAAGTTGGTGGAGGAAATGAATCGTCTGTGTGACCGGGCTGCTCAACTTGCGCAAGTGCCTGAGAACTACACCTGGCGTCGCGAAGATGCTTATGAAGATCGGATGTCGTGGATACCAATGTATTGGTGTATCGACTTGACGCCAAAGCGCCGGCGAAGCAGCAGCGGGCCATATCTTTGTCGGCCGCGCTCTTCCAAAGCAACGAGGCGGTGATCAGTACCCAGGTGCTACAAGAGTTTTACAACGTCGCGACTGGCAAGCTGCGCGTGCCTTCTGAGGTGGTGGAAGGCATTGCGCGCACGTTTGTCATGGGGCGCGTAGTGCAGGTTGCGCCGCTCATCATCTTTGCCGCCATGCAGCGCCACGTCAGCGGCCATTTTTCCTTCTGGGATGCGCTCATCGTGGAAGCCGCGCTGTCTGCCGGTTGCAAAACCTTGTATTCGGAAGATATGCAACATGGCCTGGTGCTGGATGGGATGACGATTGAAAACCCTTTCCTGGGCTTGTGACCATGCTTGAACCCGACCGCTTGATCCCCGACCGCCTGATCACGCCCGTCCCGGCTTCGCGCGAGGAAGAAGCCTTCGAACGCGCGTTGCGGCCGCAACGTCTGGCGGAATACGTCGGCCAGGCACGGGCGCGCGAGCAGCTCGATATCTTCATCACGGCAGCCAAGAATCGTGGCGAGGCGCTTGACCATGTTTTGCTGTTCGGCCCGCCGGGTCTGGGCAAGACGACGCTGGCGCACATCATTTCTCGCGAGATGGGGGTCAATCTACGCTCGACTTCCGGGCCGGTGCTGGAACGCGCCGGCGATCTGGCGGCGTTGCTGACCAATCTGGAACCGAACGATGTGCTGTTCATCGACGAAATTCATCGCTTGAGTCCGGTGGTCGAGGAAATTCTTTATCCGGCGCTGGAGGATTACCAGCTCGACATCATGATCGGCGAAGGTCCGGCGGCACGTTCGGTGAAGCTGGATCTGCCGCCATTCACACTGATCGGCGCCACCACCCGAGCCGGCATGCTGACCAATCCGCTGCGCGATCGCTTCGGTATCGTCGCGCGTCTGGAGTTCTACACGCCGGAAGAACTGGCGTTCATCGTCGCGCGTTCGGCGCGCTTGCTCGGCGTCGATACTTCGGAAGAAGGCGCCGTGGAAATCGCCCGTCGTTCACGCGGCACACCGCGCATCGCCAACCGTTTGCTGCGTCGGGTGCGTGATTACGCCGAGGTCAAGGCCGCCGGCAAGGTCGATGCGCCGGTCGCCGATGCAGCCTTGAAGATGCTGGAAGTCGATAGCGTCGGGCTCGATGTGATGGACCGAAAACTGCTGTCGGCGATGCTGGAAAAATTTGCCGGCGGTCCAGTCGGCCTGGAAAACCTGGCGGCGGCGATCGGTGAGGCGGCGGATACCATCGAGGACGTGCTGGAGCCGTACCTGATCCAGCAAGGTTTCCTCGCCCGCACGCCACGCGGTCGCGTCGCGCAACCGCTGGCCTGGCGACATTTCGGCTTCATCCAACCCGGTAGTGTGGCTGCCGAAGCCGATCTCTTTTAACCTGGTGGGCCAATCTGGTTGGTCGCCAATCGATATTGACCTACCTAATTTCCGTTTATGCGCGCAGACCAGAAACCTCACCTGCAAATATTCAATTGGCCGATTCGGGTCTATTGGGAAGACACCGATGCCGGCGGCGTCGTGTATTACGCCAACTATCTGAAATTTCTCGAACGCGCGCGTACCGAATGGTTATCACATTTGGGACTGGAACAGGATCAGCTTGCGCGCGATGCCGGCGTGGTTTTCGTGGTGCGAAGGGTGGAAGCGGATTACCTGCTGCCGGCGAAATTCAATGATCGCCTCGGCGTGCGCTGCGAACTTGCCGAATTGGGCGGTGCCAGTTTGAGCATGCATCAGCAGGTACTGCGCGACGAACATTTGCTGATGCAAGCCCGGGTCAAAATCGTTTGCGTGCAACAGAGCAGTTTTCGCCCCGTTAGAATGCCGGACATTGTGAGTCAAGCATTCGGAGCCCTGATCTGATGGATATCGCCCTGAGCCAGGAGAAAGGTGTGTTGGTGTTGTTGTTGTTTGCTTCAGTTGCATCGTGGTGGCTGATCTTCGAGAAGATTTTCACACTGCGTCGCGAACGTCTGCAGGCCGAAGTGTTCGAACGCGAATTCTGGGGCGGCGGCCATACCGAGATCGTCAAGCGCGCCGATGAGGAAGATCGCCGCAGCAGCCTGGAAGAAGTGTTTCGTGCCGGCTGGCGTGAATTCCGCAGTAAACGAAAATTGAATGTCGCGCCGCAGACGGTGATCGAAAGCGCGCGTCGTGCGATGCGGGCGGCCTATCAGCGTGAAATGGATCAGGTTGAATCGTATCTGCCGTTTCTCGCCACGGTCGGCTCGGTTTCACCCTACATCGGCCTGTTCGGCACCGTCTGGGGCATCATGAACGCGTTCCGTGGCTTGTCGAATGTGGCGCAGGCCACATTGGCGCAGGTTGCGCCGGGCATCGCCGAAGCATTGATCGCCACTGCCATCGGCCTGTTTGCCGCGATTCCGGCGGTGATTGCCTACAACCGCTTCACCCACGACATCGATCGCCTGGCCAGTCGCTACGACATCTTCATGGAGGAGTTTTCCAACATCCTGCAACAGGAGATGGGACGCACATGATTCCGCGCCGCACCCGCAAGGCGGTCAACCAGATCAACGTCGTGCCGTATATCGACGTCATGCTGGTGCTGCTGGTGATCTTCATGGTCACCGCGCCGTTCATCAATCCAAGTCAGGTCGAGCTGCCCAGCATCGGCAAAAGTGCGGCGGCGCCGGTGGCGCCACTGGAAGTGATGATCCGGCTCGATGGCAGTTTGCTGTTGCGCGATCGCGGCACCAATGAGGAAGGCGTACTGGTTTCCGAAGTCGGACTGGCCACCGCCATCCAGGCACGCCAGAAAACGACGCCGCAGCAACCGGTGGTGATTTCTGCCGATAAAAGCGTGCGTTACGAATCGGTCATGCGGGTAATGGATACCTTGCAAACCCTCGGCGTTGCGCGCGTCGGACTCTTGGTCAAACCGGTGCAGCCATGATCCTTGAATCCTCTGTTGAACGCGTTCGAGTGCGGCCCTGCCAGGTCGGCTGGCAAGGAGCGACGACGCGCGTGGCCGCTCCCCGCAAGGAGGAGCAACGCGGCCAGACGGCCTGGCAGGGCCGCAATCGGACGCGTAGCGGGGTCGCCCAATTGGTGAGCCTGATCGAAGGCGCTAACGCTTGTATTCAAGGGACATCTCGAGGGCTGAGAAGCGGTCAACAGAGGATTCAAGGATGATTGCCCCGCAACGCTTGCAGCATGTTTCAGCCGGCGGCCTCGCGCTGTTGATGCATGGTTTGCTGCTGCTTGCGCTGATGATCGGCGTTTCCTGGAAAAACCCGCCGCAATTGCCAATCGAAGCTGAAATGTGGGCCGATCTGCCTGCTCCGCAACAACCCATCCCGGCGGCGGAGTTCGCGCCGATGCCGGAACCGGTGCTTGAGCCAGCGCCTCAGATTGACGCTCAGCCAAAACCTGAACCGGTGCAGGCGGAACCAGCACAAATCGCGCTTGAGAAAGCTGAAAAAAAGCGTGCCGAGGATAAACGTCGTGCAGATGTAGTTCAGCTTGAGTTGCAGAAGAAACAGGAACTGCAATTGGCGGAGGAAAAACGGACCGAGACATTGCGCAGGGCTGAAATGGAGCGGGTGGAAGCAGCTCGGGTAGAAACAACGAGACTGGAAAAGGAACGCCAGGAAAAGCAGTTGGCCGAACAGGAAAAACGAGAACAATCAAGGCGTCAGATCGATCAGGAATTGGCGCGCCAGATGCGTGAGGAACTGGCTGCCGAAAGTTCGCAACTCAATGCCATGCAAAGTCGTTCCAGGGTCAGCGGCCAATCGCGCATGGTGCTGGATTTCCAGGAGCGCATCCGCAGCAA
Organism: Betaproteobacteria bacterium; assembly: GCA_020049245.1. Lineage (GTDB taxonomy): Bacteria > Pseudomonadota > Gammaproteobacteria > Burkholderiales > Thiobacillaceae > PFJX01. The sequence continues at coordinate 6,779 of JAIFLB010000134.1, forward strand.
GATTCGCGATGCGTTGGTATTACCCAAAAATCTGAAGGGCGATGCCGAAGTCATATTCCAGGTCAGTTTGTTGCCCAACGGTGAAGTCGTCCGCGTGACTTTGATCAAAAGTAGCGGGCAACCTTTGTACGACGGCGCGGTCGAACGTGCCCTTTTCAAGGCATCACCGCTGCCATTACCCAGCGATCGCCAGGCCGCGCAGCAGTTTCGTGATGGCTTGACGCTGAAGTTTCGGCCATCCGATGATGCAGTTAACTTCAATTAACCCATGCTGATTTTTCAGCGACCCAACCTGATTTCGCCATGCTCATGCGCCTGATAGTTGCTCTTTTGTTTGTCCTGGCGGCGTTGCCGGCGCACGCGATGATGACCATCGAGATTGTCGGTGGTGCATCGAATCGTATCCCGCTCGCCGTTTTACCTTTTAACGACAGCCTGCCTGATCGCTCGCGTTCCAAAGCAATATCGAGCATCACCGACGTGGTGGCCGCGGATTTGGGACGCAGCGGATATTTCGCTATGGTGCCAAGTAGTGACAGCGTTTCACCGGCCGACCCAAAGAATCTGTCCTTAACAGCCTGGAAACGTCGCGGCGCGGAC
>JAIFLB010000187.1 GCA_020049245.1 Betaproteobacteria bacterium
CTGGTGTCTTGTGGCACCTGTCTGGATCAGTTGATGGAATACCAGTTCGACAAGATTTTCCCCGGCTGCCGGATCATGGACATTCATGAATACATGATGGAAAAGGGCGTCAAACTGGAAGGTGCAGGCGGGGTCAAGTACATGTATCACGACCCCTGCCATACGCCGATCAAGCTGCATAACCCGATCAACACGGTGAAAACCCTGATGGGTTCGGACGTGAAGTTGAGTGAGCGTTGCTGCGGTGAAGCCGGCACCTTTGCCGCCAGTCGCCCGGACATCGCCACCCAGGTACGCTTCAAAAAAGGCGAGGAAATAGACCGCGTCGCGCAAGGCTTGCGCGGTCCTGACACCGAGGCAGTGAAAATCCTCACCTCCTGTCCATCGTGCCTGCAAGGCATGCTGCGCTACAGCGAGGACAGCAAGGTCGAGGCCGATTACATCGTGGTCGAACTGGCCAAGCTGAAACTGGGTGAGAACTGGCTGACGGAGTTTGTCGCCAAGGCGAATGCGGGCGGGATCGAGAAGGTGTTGTTGTAAGGGATTTGGTGATGGAACAGCAGATCAATGAACCCGCCGCGACTTACCAGGATATTCTCGACCTGCCGCAAACTCAGGTAGGTGAGATCATCAATGGACGGCTGGTGACACACCCACGATTGACGGGGAAGTCGCTGTTTGCAAAGGAACAATTAGTGGGTGTGCTTACGAACCACGCAGGTCATATTGCCTTCGCTCAAACCCGTATTGACGGTGAGCAACACACTTGAGTTATTCGAGCACTTCCGCTAGCACAACCAACCCCAATATCTTGGCGGCTTTGCTGAGCCGCTTATCGAAACAAGCGAAAGTAACTGGTTGTTGAACCCGTTGTTGCGTTAGATACGCGCTGGCCAGTTGCACGCTGTCATAACCGCGCAGGGCAAAAGTGTCGGCAAACTCGCCGGCCTGCTCCACCAATAACTGGTTGACATCCACGACCAGAAAACGCGGCCAATCGGTGCGCAGTGCGTCTTTAGCCTGGTCGAGCGCGTCCAGATCCGCGGGAACCTCGCGCCCACGACGTGCCAGGGCGGACATGGCTTCGGCCCAGGATATACGGCAGACAGCAATTGATTCGGCGGCTGCCACTGCGGCATGCACCGCATCGCTTCCCGCCTCGTCCACGTATAGCTTGAACAGCGCGGAAGTGTCCAGGTAGAGGATCACCCCCGGTCCTCGATCACCATGTCGGAAAGCGATTTGCCCTCGACGGCCAGCTTGATCCGGGCACCCGCTGGCTTGCCGCCGTGCCATTCTGCTTGGCCGGATGCCAACATGGCGGCTATTCCGGGAGGAAGGCCGGCCGTTAGCCCACTGACTCGTGCCACCGGCCGGTTGTGGGAAGTGACCAACAGTTCCTCGCCAGCCTGGGCGAGCGCCAGATAACTGGAAAGATGGCTTTTGAATTCACGAACGGAGACTTCCATACTGGGCTCCTGGGTTGGATGATGGGGGGAGTGTAGTCACGGTTTATCGATGTATCAATGCATAAGTGACCACAAAAACAATACTGCGACTGAAGTCGCCGTATTGTTTGCTGTCGGAAAGTCGCTCAGGCCTTGCTGCAAGGGGGCGAGGCCCAAGAAAAACTGACCGCGTGTACTCAGGCAAGCGAGGGTGAGAGGTTAAGAATCTGCATATCTCAACTTGGCATTATGGTGCGTGCCAAGTGTTTATTCGGCGGCAGGCGCTGCGTTTTCCGCCCTACTTGTTGCGGTGTAAAGAATTCCGACAATATGCCCAGACTTGAGATTGTGCGCGGCGGTAAAGGAATCTCGATGACAACGTGGTGGAGGATGTCGATCAAGCGGTCGCGATTGTCGCGGACAACCTGGCGATTGGAGAACGCAAGCGCAGCGACCTGGCGGCGCTTTGCGTGTTCAAGTTCCGCAGCCAGGACAACGCTATCTGCTTGCTATAGCATCGATGCGGAGGGGATACAGAATTACCTGGAGGCCAATGGGATAACTTCAGGCCGCACGAAGATATCTACCCGGATTGGAGTTACAGAGCTGTGTTGAGCAACAAAAACGGCGACCGAAGTCGCCATTTTTTGCACTGCCAGAAAGTCAATTAGGACTTGCGGCGGCGAGAGAAGTCCACCGGCCAAACCAAGCCCAAGGAGCCCCAGGGTGGCGGGTTCGGGTATCTGACCGGAGAAATTCGCCAAGCCGTTCCTCGAACTGTTGGTCAGACGGATTTCCGTGTTCGGGTTGTTGATGCTGGCTGCATTCAGGCCGGATACTGACTCGATATCTGTGAAATCAAATTCGCTGACTGCAAGAATGTAGCTGCTTGTGAAAAGTCGGGGCGCCGCAGAATGCCAACAAAATGTCAGCCTATCGCAATGGACGCTTTCCTTCATAAAGATGGCTTAACCGCCACCCAATTCGCGATGCCGAAAACAGCTGGTCAAATGGTCATTGACCATGCCGGTCGCCTGCATGTGGGCATAGACGATGGTGGAGCCGACGAACTTGAATCCGCGCTGTTTCAGGTCGCGGCTGATGGTGTCGGAGAGTGGCGTGCGGGCGGGAAGTTGATGCATCTCGGTCCAGGCATTCTGGATCGGCTGACCATCGACAAAACGCCAGAAGTAGGCATCCAGGCCGCCAAATTCTTCCCGAATCGCCAGCGTGGCGCGGGCATTGGCGATGCTTGCCGCCACTTTCAGCCGATTTCGCACAATGCCGGCATCGGCCAGTAGACGCGCGACATCGGTCGCGTCGTAACGGGCGATGCGTTCGGCGTCGAAATTGTCATAGGCGTGCCGATAGCCTTCCCGCTTTTTCAGGATGGTGGACCAGGACAAACCCGCCTGAGCGCCTTCCAGGATGAGAAATTCAAACAGCGCACGTTCGTCATGCAAGGGCACGCCCCATTCGGTGTCGTGATAATTCACGTAGTACGGTTCGGCGCCACACCAGGCGCAACGCGGCGGAAGGTTCATCCTGTAGTCATCCTTTTGGTGTTGCCCAACAAGCCTTTGTAAAGACCACCATTTTCCTGTTTCAAGCCGATTTCTGGTGCAGCAACAAGCCCAGGCTGATGCAGGCGGCGCCGAGCCAGACCCGCAACGGCACCCATTCGCCATTCAGCCAGGCGCCCAGCAGCAGCGCCAGCACCGGGGTAATCAGCGTGATCAGGGCCACTTTGCCGGCTTCGACATGTTTGATGATGAAGTAGTACAGCGCGAAGCCGAGCACCGAGCCGAAGACGCCGAGGTAAACGATGGCGAGCAAGCCGCGCAATGGAATCTTTGCCGGAATGCCGCCATCGGCAAGCCACCAGGCGGCGATGAACAGCGGCATCGCAACCACCAGTGTGCCGGTGACGGTGGCCAGTGGCGGGCTGTCGTCACCAATGCGCTTCAGCCAGACCAGGCTGGCTGAATAGATCAGCACCGCCGTCAGCAGCGCGGCAACGCCCTGGGTCGCCTGCGGGGAAGCGGTTGGTTGCGCACCGAAAACCACCAGCAAGCCAATCAGCCCGAGACCGATGCCGGCTAGCTTGAACGGCGCCAGGGCCTTCTCCCCCAGCAAAAATGCCGCCAGCACGCTGGTCACCAGCGGCGCCAGGCCAAACAGCACAGATACCAGGCCGGAGGAGATGTAGCGCGAACCCCAGTATGTACACAGCATCGCGCCGAACATGCCAAGCCCGCCGGCGAGATAACTCAGGCGCGCCTTGCGATGCAGCGGCAAACCGATCCGCCACACCAGCAGCAGCAACACGGCCAGCGCGAGGCCGATCAACATGCGCGCCATCACCGCAAAGCTGAAACCGGCATCCAGGCTGCTCCACTGAATCGCCAGCGGTGTGGTGGACCAGATCAGGATAACGGCGATGTAGGCAACCGGAATGGACATGGCAAATACGCGTTCAGGCGCCCAAGTGGATCAACGGTGGCGAAGATGGTCGTGCACTTCCGCCCAACAGGACAAACAGCTTCGTGCCTATTCTATGCGGCAACCGAACTCAGAACGGCCACACCAGCGGTGCAATCAACACGGTCAGCACACCGGTCTTGCGCTGGATGCGCTCGCCATTGCGCGCCACGGCAATACTCGCGGTCTGGTAAAGGGTGCGGAAACGTCCTTCGCGAATGCTCTTGCCGAGCAGCGGAAAGCTCTCCGGCACCACCACATACAGCACCGCTACCGTCACCATGCCCTCGTTGGCCAAGCCGGACAGCGCCTCCTCGGGCGTCAGCACGCCGCTCAGCATGACAATATCGGCCGGGTAGCGATTGCTCGCCAACAGAGCAACGCACAATCCGACGACAACAAGTGTGAGCCAGGCTTCCCAGATCATGAAGCGCATTCAAAAAGTGGCGATGGCTGAACTATCGAGCTGCCTGTCGCAGGAGAGACAGTGCTGTCGGTTTACGTTCGATATTTGGTCACCCCAACCGCTTAGAATCGCGCCTTCTTCCACGCACCCAACCTGCTGCCATGCGCCTGCTGCATACCTCAGACTGGCATCTCGGCCAGACTCTGCACGGCCATGATCGCGCTTGGGAACATCAACAGTTTCTCGACTGGCTGCTGGTTACGTTGGTCGCTCGCGACATCGACGCGCTGCTGGTCAGCGGCGACATTTTCGACAACGCCAATCCGTCGGCGACCAGCCAGCGCATGCTGTATCGCTTCCTCACCGCCGCGCGCAGCCGGGTGCCACATCTGAACATCGTGCTGATTGCCGGCAACCACGATTCGCCCGGTCGCCTGGAAGCGCCGGCGCCTTTTCTGGAAGGCTTCGATGCGCGCGTGGTCGGCGTTGTCGGTCGCGATCAGGCGGGTGACATCGAGGTCTCGAAGCTGGTTGTGCCGCTACGCAACCGCGTCGGCGAAATCGCCGCCTGGTGTCTGGCGATTCCGTTCCTGCGCCTGTCCGACGTACCGCGCATTGAAACGCAAGGCGACGCCTATCTGGCAGGCATTGCCGCGCTGTATCGACAGGTGCAGGCGCATGCCGAGAATGTGCGCCAACCCGGCCAGGCATTGATTGCGCTCGGCCACTGCCACATGGCCGGCGGCCAGGTGTCCGAGCAGTCCGAGCGGCGCATTGTCATCGGCGGCGCCGAAATGCTGTCCAGTACGCTGTTCGATGCCGAGATCGCCTACGCCGCGCTGGGTCATCTGCATCTGGCGCAGAAAGTTGGCGGCCAGGATCGCATCCGCTACAGCGGCAGCCCGCTGCCCTTGTCGTTCGCCGAAATCGACTATCTTCATCAGGTGCTCATGGTCGAACTCAGTGGCGCCGAGCTGGTGAATGTTGAGCCGATTGCCGTGCCGCGCGCGGTGAGATTGCTGCGCGTGCCGAAAATCGCCGCGCCGCTGGCCGAAGTCGAAGCCGCTTTGGCAGCGTTGGAAATCGAAGCCGTCGAAGCGGCGGCGCAACCGTATCTGGAAGTCTGCGTGCTGCTCGAACAGCCCGAACCCGGCCTGCGTGCCCGCATCGAAGCCGCGCTGAGCAACAAGCCGGTGCGTCTGGCGCGCATCGACGCCCGCACCGTCAAGCGCGACAGCGCGGAAAGCGTCGCGCCGCTGTCGCTCGACGAACTCGGCCAGCTCGACCCGCTGGCGATCTTCAACAACGCCTACGCGGCGAAATATGGCGATGCCCCGCCGGCCGACCTGCTCGCTGCATTCAATGAAATATTGAATCTGCCGGACGAGGTGCAGGCATGAAAATCCTCGCCATCCGCGGCAGGAATCTGGCCAGCCTGGCTGGCGAGTTCGAAGTCGATTTCAGTCGCGAACCGCTGCTCAACGCCGGCCTGTTCGCCATCTCCGGTCCCACCGGCGCCGGTAAAAGCACGCTGCTCGACGCGCTGTGTCTGGCGCTGTACGGCGACACGCCGCGCCTGGCGCAAGCCACCGGCGCCCAGATACCCGATGTGCATGACGACCAGGTCACCCCCTCCGACCCGCGCACGCTGTTGCGCCGGGGCTGCGGCGACGGCTACGCGGAGGTCGATTTCATCGGCATCGACGGCATCGCCTGCCGGGCACGCTGGACAGCACGCCGAGCGCGCGGGCGCGGCGACGGCCGGTTGCAGATCGTCGAGTACCAACTGATCCGGATTGCCGACCAGCAAGCGCTCAGCGGCACGAAAAAAAGTGAAGTGCATGCTGCCATCGCCCAGCGCATCGGCCTCAGTTTCAGCCAGTTCACCCGCGCCGTGCTGCTGGCGCAAAACGACTTCGCCGCTTTCCTGAAAGCCGACGACAACGCCCGCGCCGAGTTGTTGCAGACACTCACCGGCAGCGAACGCTTCGAACGCCTGTCAAAACGCGTGTTCGAACGCCACGCCGCAGAGAAGCAGGCGCTGGATAATCTGCAGCGGCAACTGACCGACGCACCGCCATTGCAGGATGATGCCCGCGCCGAACTGGAAGCCGCTGCGAAGCTGGCCGCCGAAGCGCTGGCCGTGCGCGAAAAGCAGAAATCCGAACTGGAAGCCGCGCTGCGCTGGCATCAGCAACTGGCGCAACTGGAAGTGAACATCGCCCAGGCGCAAACCAGGCTGGATCAAGTCAGCCTGGCCCGGCAAGCCGCCGCCGAACGACGCGCACAGCTGGCCCGCATCAGCGCCGTCGAACCGGCGCGCCCGTTGCAGGCGGAGTGTCTGCGTCTGGAGCAGGACATTGAGCTGGCTGCCAAGGCGCTACAAACCCAAGCGGCCGAACAGCTTGCCGCCGAACAGGCCGCAACGCTGACCGAGACTGCGCTGACCACGACGCAGCAGCACCTGGTTCAGGTCAGCCAGGCACAGAAACAACAGCAACCCGAAATCGACGCCGCGAAGAAACTCGACACCGAAATCGTGCTGCTGACACCGCAATGGCAGGCCGCGAAACAAGCGACAGAAACCGCTGGCAAGGAAAAGGTCAAGCAACAGACCCTGCACCGAACGCTGACTCAGCAGCAGGCGCAAACCGAAAAATCGCTCGCCGAAATTGGCGCCTGGCTGGTTTCTCACCAGCAGCACGCCAGCCTGGCCGACAACTGGAAGCATGCGGAATATTTGCTGCTCGCTGCGGAAAAAATGGCCGCGACGAAGCAGACCGCCGCCGCCGACCAGCAGCGTTTACAGCAAGCCGAAAGCCTCGCCCGTGCTGATACCGAGCGTCAGGCGGCTGGTCTGAATACCTGCATCACAACTCGCGAACAGGCCGAGGCGGCAGCCAAAGCGGCAAGCGAACGCTGCGCCCGCATTGATCCGGACGCGTTGGCGCAGCAGAAGAACGCCGCCGAGACGCAACGTGACCGGCTGCAACAGGCGCAAACCTGCTGGACACAATGGCAGCAACGCCAAACTGAGCTGGCCGCTGCCGAACAGGAAGCAGCCACGTTGCGCCAGGCGCAGCAAACCTGCACCGATGCGCTGACGCAACTGACCCGGCAACGTCCCGGTCTGACTGGCCAGTTGATACAGGCCGAACGCGCGCTGCAACGGCTGCAGACCGCCTGCAATCAGGATGTCGATGCGCTGCGCGCGGCCCTGGTCGAAGCTGAAGCCTGTCCGGTCTGCGGCGCGAAAGAACATCCGTATGCCGAATCCGACGCCGCGCATCAGCTGCATCAACTGCACAAGACGCAACAGGCCGAACATGACGCGTTGCGCCGCCAACTGGAGACGCTGACCAAAGACGAGGCGGCACAGAACGCGACGCTGACGGAACAGCAGAAGCAGCAAACAACATTGGCTGCCCGTCTGCTCGAACTGGGTCGCCGTCGCGACGAAGCCGCCGCGCTCTGGCAGGCGGCGGCCAGGTCGAGCGAACTTGAGCTAAACGAAAATGCCGCAGCGCAGCTTGCCGATCACATCAGCGCCAACGCGAGCGCACTGCAAAAACTGACGGCGCAGGAGACCGAACTGCGCAGCGACCAGAAAGTGCGTGATACCGCGCTGGCCACGCTGATGCAGGCGCAAGCCGCCGAACAGCTGGCGCGGGAAGCCAGCCTGAAAGCGCGCGAGTCGTTGAATCTTGCCGTGCATGCCACCCAGGCCGCACAGCAGCAAAGCGAGCAAGCGGGCAATAATTTGGCCGGCCTGCTTGATCAACTGGATACCGCGCTGGCTGCTTTGCCGGACTGGCGCGACGACTGGCGGCGCGCGCCGGCCGCGTTCCGCCTGGCTCGCCAGGCCGACGCCGCCGCCTGGCAACAGCAGCACAACGCGCAAGAGACGCAGAACCGAAAATTGGCCGAATTGAGCGGCCAGATCAACGCCGCCGCCAGCCTGCTCGCCCAGCTTGAGGAACAGTCAACGCGGCTGCAAAAGGCGGCGGATGAACAAGCCGCCGAATTGCAGGGCAAGCAACAGGCCCGCACTTTGCTACTTGGCGGCAAGCCGGTTGTAACGCTGGAAACCGAACTGGCGCGTGCAGTTGAAACCGCGCAAGCCGCCGTCAAGGCGCAGGAAAAGACGACTGCTGACGCCCGCATCCGCGCCACCCAGGCGATCACCACCCGCGCGCTGACTGCCAAACATCTGGCCGAACTGCAAGCGCTGGGCCAGCAAGCCGACACTGCGCGTGCCAACTGGCTGATCGTGTTCAATGCGGGTAGCGAGGCGCCGCTCGATCTGGCTGATTTGCTCGCGCTGCTGCGGATCGACGCGCAATGGCTCAGCGCGGAGCGCAACGCGCTGGCCGCGTTGGACAAGGCCGTCGATAACGAGCTGACGGTGCTGAAGGAACGCCAGGCACAACGCGTCGCGCATCTGGCCATTCAACCCGGCGGCGAATGTGGCAACCAAGCGGCTGCCAGCCTGGAAGTCGGACTGGCTGAAATGCTGCCGCTGCTGGCGCTGGAAAAGTCCGCCGCCGTGGAGAAGGAAATTGCATTGCGCCAGGACGACGAACGCCGCCAGAAGGCCGCCGGCCTGCTCGCAGCGTTGCGCGAACAATCCGCCCGCCTGGAAACCTGGGCGCGCCTGAACGAGATGATCGGTTCCGCCGACGGCCGAAAATTCCGCCGCATCGCCCAGCAATACACACTCGACGTGCTGCTCGGCTACGCCAACCGGCATCTGGCTGATCTGTCGCGGCGTTACCTGTTGCAGCGCCTGCCGGACAGCCTGACCCTGCTGGTGGTCGATCAGGACATGGGCGACGAACGCCGCTCGGTGCATTCGCTGTCCGGCGGCGAATCCTTCCTGGTGTCGCTGGCGCTGGCGCTCGGCCTCGCCTCGCTGTCGTCGCACAGCGTCAAGGTGGAGTCGTTGTTCATCGACGAGGGTTTCGGCAGCCTCGATGCGGAAACCCTGAATATGGCCATGGACGCGCTCGACAAGCTGCAAACCCTCGGCCGCAAGGTCGGCGTCATCTCGCATGTGCATGAAATGGCCGAACGCATCGGCGTGCAGATTCAGGTGCAGCAACAGTCGGGCGGGCAGAGCCGGTTGGCGGTCATCGGGTGAGCGGGCACTCGTAGGGCGGAAAAGCCGGCGGCTTTATGCCGGCGCCTTCCGCCGCATGATTCCAACCGATTTGCATTCGGCGGAAGGCGCGATAAAGCCGCTTTTCCGCCCTACATGGGCTGCAAACTCAGGGCCGCAAGGTCTGCGTCATTTCGCATGTGCATGAAATGGCGAACGCATCGGCGTGCAGATTCAGGTGCAGCAACAGTCGGGCGGACAGAGCCGGCTTGCGGTCATCGGGTAGCCAAGCTTTTTGGCGATAATCAGCTATCTGTTTTCTGGAGCTTCACCATGCAACACGCGACCGTTACCTATTACGCCGAAGCCGATTACCTCGGCAACGAAGCCGCAGCGACATCCAAGCACGAATATGTCGCCGGCGAAGTATTCGCCATGGCCGGCGCTTCGAAGCGGCATGGCACGCTGGCAGGTAATGCGTTCATCGCTCTTCGCCAGGGGCTGCGTGGCCAACCCTGCGCTGTGTTCATGGCGGACATGAAAGTCCGGGTAAAAGCAGATTTTGCTTATTACTACCCCGATGTCGTGGCGACCTGTGACCCGGCTGATCTGAGCCCGGACGCACCAAAGGACTTCCTGCAAGCACCCAAACTGGTAATCGAAGTATTGTCCGACTCGACCGAACCGGTGGATCGCCGGGAAAAACTGTTGTCCTACCGTCGCCTGCCCAGCCTGATCGAATATGTGCTGATCGACCAGAACAAGGCCTGGGTCGAAGTCTTTCGCCGCACCCCGGCGGGCTGGACGCAGGACATCTACGAAGCCGGCGAAAGCGTGCAGCTGGCCAGCGTCGATGTGCAGGTTCCGATGGCCGAGTTGTATGCGGACACAAACATTTAGCGACAATTAAAATACGAGTTCGTCATTGGAGAAAACTATGTCCGCTCTTTTAACCGTGCGTATCCCGGAGAATCAGAAACTAGCCATCGAGCGTGCTGCCGCTGCCAGTGGCCGTTCTCAATCCAGCCTCGCCGCAGCCGCGATCGACCACTATGTGCAGGAACTGGCATGGCTGGAAAAGAAGGTTTCCTGTGCCCGAGCTTCTCAAGACCTGAGCGATAAAGACGTAGCGTCGAGATTCAAGAAAATGGGTGTGGACATTGAAGCTGATCTGGACTGAGCAGGCACTGTCAGATCTAGAGGAAATTGAAGCGTTCATTGCCATCGACAATCCACGTGCCGCCACGCGCGTGGCAAAGCAGGTTTATCGAGATGCGCTCGTCCTGCGCCGCAACCCCTACCTAGGTCGAATCGGACAAATCGCGGGTACACGCGAGTTGATCATCCATGACCTACCCTACCTGTTGGTATACGAAGTGCATTCGCAGCGAGTCGCGCAACATGTTCGTATCCTGGCGGTGTTCCATACCGCGCGGGCATGGTGGTTGGCATCAAACCACCCTGATGAAGAAACCTGAGCACTTTCATTCGTCTCAAATGTCCCCCCACGTCATCAGCCTGATGGGCCCCACCGCCAGCGGTAAAACCGATCTGGCGGTCTGGCTGTGCCAGCGGTTTCCGCTGGAAATCGTCAGCGTCGATTCGGCGCTGGTGTATCGCGACATGAACATCGGCACCGCCAAGCCGGATGCGGCAACGCTGGCGCTGGCGCCGCATCATCTGATCGATCTGTTGCCGCCGACCGAGGCCTATTCGGCGGGCCGTTTCAAACACGACGCGCTGGTGGTGATGGACGAAATCCGCGCGCGCGGCAACCTGCCGCTGCTGGTCGG
>JAIFLB010000092.1 GCA_020049245.1 Betaproteobacteria bacterium
GCTGGTGGTGCACACGCTGTCCAAATCCTATTCGCTGGCCGGACTGCGCGTCGGTTATGCCATCGGTCAGGCCGAACTGATCCAGGCGCTGGCCCGCGTCAAGGACAGCTTCAATTCCTATCCGCTCGACCGCTTCGCACAAGCCGGCGCCGCTGCCAGCATGGCCGACCGGGACTGGTTCGACAGCTGCCGAAAGCAGGTTATCGCCAGCCGTACCCGCCTGGTGGACGCACTGGCTGAACTGGGTTTCAGCGTGCTGCCTTCCGGCGCCAACTTCGTTTTTGCGCGTCATCCCGCGTTTGCCGGTGCCGATCTGGCTGCCGCGTTGCGCGAGCGCGGCATCATCGTCCGCCATTTCAGCAAGCCGCAGCGCATCGATCCGTTCCTGCGCATCACCGTGGGCACCGATCCGCAATGTGATGAACTGCTGGCGGCATTGCGGGAAATCCTCGGCAAGTGCGGTTAACCCGGATATTTCATGAATACTTGCGCGCCCTCGCTGGTCCCTTGTCCTCACTGGAAAGTTTCCCTCCGTCGGGCGTATGAATAACTACGCCACTCCTTCGAGAAATTTCCATTGCAAACAAGCTCCTGCGCGATCATCACGCGAATTCATGAAATATCCGGGTTAAACTCAAATTCCTTGGAGCAAGACACTTTATGCGCACAGCCACGGTAAGTCGGGACACGCTGGAAACCCAGATTCGCGTCAGCATCAATCTGGATGGCACCGGCAAGGCGGCGTTCCAGACCGGACTGCCGTTTCTCGACCATATGCTCGATCAGGTGGCGCGCCACGGTCTGGTCGATCTCGACATCGACGCCAAGGGCGATCTGCATATCGATGCGCACCATACCGCCGAAGACATCGGCATCACGCTGGGCCAGGCTTTCGCCCAGGCGGTCGGCAACAAAAAGGGCATCCGCCGTTACGGTCATGCCTATGTGCCGCTCGACGAAGCGCTGTCGCGCGTGGTGATCGACCTGTCCGGTCGCCCAGGCATGGAATACAACATCGAATTCACCCGTGCCCGCATCGGTGATTTCGATGTCGATCTGTTCCGCGAATTCTTCCAGGGCTTCATCAATCACGCCGGCGTCACGCTGCACATCGACAATCTGCGCGGCATCAACGCGCACCATCAGGCCGAAACCGTGTTCAAGGCCTTCGGCCGGGCGCTGCGCATGGCGCTGGAAGTCGATCCGCGCATGGGCGATGCGATGCCATCAACCAAGGGTTCGCTGTAATGCCTGCGGATGTCGCCATCATCGATTACGGCATGGGCAACCTGCTGTCCGTGTCGAAAGCGTTTGAGCACGTCGCGCCCTTGGCTGACATCGTGGTCACTGCTGATCCAGCGGTTATCGCGGCGGCGACGCGGGTGGTGTTTCCCGGTGTCGGTGCAATGCCGGACTGCATGCGTGAACTGGCGGCACGTGGTTTGACCGAGGTGATCAAGCAAGCTGCCGCGAACAAACCTTTCCTGGGAATTTGCCTGGGTATGCAAGCCTTGTTCGCGCACAGCGAAGAGGGCAATTGCGTCGGTCTCGGTCTGTTGCCCGGCAATGTGAAGTTGTTCCCCGCTGATGCCATGAAGGATGCGGACGGCAGCAAACTGAAAGTGCCGCACATTGGTTGGAATCAGGTGCATCAGGCTGCGGAAGGTGAAAATCGACATCCGATGTGGGCGGGTATCGAAGATGGCGCCCGTTTCTATTTTGTCCACAGCTACTATGCCGAGCCTGCCGATCCGGCGATGGTGGCCGGGTTCACCCATTACCCGTTTGCATTTACCTGTGCGGTGGCGCGTGACAATGTGTTTGCCGTGCAGTTTCACCCCGAGAAGAGTCAGGCCGCGGGCCTGCGTCTGCTCGCCAATTTCATAACTTGGGAAGGCAATCAAAGGTAAGGCCATGCTTATCATTCCGGCGATCGATCTCAAAGATGGTCAATGTGTTCGTCTTAAACAGGGCGAAATGGACAGCGCAACTGTGTTTTCTGCTAATCCGGCGGAAATGGCTGGCAAGTGGCTGGCGAACGGTGCCAGGCGCCTGCATCTTGTCGACCTGAACGGCGCTTTCGCCGGCAAGCCGGTCAACGAGAAGGCAATCAAGGCGATTACCGATGAACTGGGTGATGAGATCCCGGTGCAGCTGGGCGGCGGCATTCGCGACCTGGATACCATCGAACGCTATCTTGATGACGGCATCACCTTCGTCATCATCGGCAGCGCGGCAGTCAAGAACCCAGGCTTTTTACGTGATGCCTGCACGGCCTTTCCAGGCCACATCATCGTCGGTCTGGATGCGAAGGACGGCAAGGTGGCGGTCGAGGGCTGGTCGAAAGTCACCGGCCATGATGTCATTGATCTGGCCAAGCGGTTCCAGGATTACGGCGTGGAATCCATTGTTTATACCGATATCGGTCGTGACGGCATGCTGTCCGGCGTCAACATCGAAGCCACGGTGCGTTTGGCGCAGGCGCTGAACATCCCGGTCATTGCCAGCGGCGGCGTGACCAATCTGGATGATGTGCGCAACCTTTGCGCCGTCGAAGGCGAGGGCATCATGGGCGCCATCACCGGCCGCGCGATCTACGAAGGCACGCTGGATTTCACCGCCGCGCAAGCGCTGGCGGATGAGTTGAGCGGGGCATAACTTAACTAAACCGAATCAACAGTGCCGCTCGCCAAACGCATCATTCCCTGTCTTGACGTGACCAACGGCCGCGTTGTCAAAGGCGTCAATTTCGTCAATCTGCGCGATGCCGGCGATCCGGTCGAAATCGCCAAGCGGTATGACGAGCAGGGCGCCGACGAACTGACTTTCCTCGACATTACTGCGACTTCCGACAACCGCGATCTGATCCTGCACATCATCGAGGCGGTGGCTGCGCAGGTATTCATTCCACTCACCGTCGGCGGCGGCGTGCGGGCGGTGGAAGATGTGCGGCGGCTGTTGCATGCCGGCGCCGACAAGGTGTCGATCAACACGGCGGCGGTGTTCAATCCGCAACTGGTCAAAGACTGCTCGGACCGTTTCGGCTCACAGTGCATCGTGGTGGCCATCGATGCCAAACAAACTGTCTGGGGCGCGGCGCCGAAATGGGAAATCTTCACCCACGGCGGACGCAAGCCGACCGGCCTGGATGCGGTGGAATGGGCGAAGAAAATGCAGGACCTGGGCGCAGGCGAAATCCTGCTGACCAGCATGGATCGCGATGGCGCCAAGATCGGCTTCGATTTGAATCTGACGCGCGCGATTTCAGATGCGTTGAATATTCCAGTCATCGCCAGCGGCGGTGTCGGCAATCTGCAGCATCTGTCGGATGGCGTGAAAATGGGCGGCGCCGATGCGGTTCTGGCGGCGAGCATCTTTCACTTCGGCGAGTACACCGTCGAACAAGCTAAAAAGCATATGCGGGAACAGGGAATCGAGGTGCGTTTGTGAGCAATGATGCATGGTTGAACAAGGTCAACTGGTCGGAGGATGGGCTGGTGCCGGCCATCGCCCAGGATGCGGAAAATGGCGACATCCTGATGGTCGCCTGGATGAATCGTGATGCACTGAAACAAACGGTTCAGCTGGGGGAGGCAGTTTACTGGTCGCGTTCGCGCAAGAAGCTATGGCACAAGGGGGAAGAATCCGGCCATACGCAGAAGGTCAAGGAAATCCGCCTGGATTGTGATGAAGATGTCGTCTTGCTGAAAATTGAACAGGTTGGTGGCATTGCCTGTCATACCGGTCGTCGTAGCTGTTTCTTCCAGCGTCTGGACAAGGGCAAATGGGTTGCCGTCGACCCAGTGCTGAAAGACCCGCACGAGATTTATAAAAAGTGAGTGACGCTTCGGTGAACAACGACATACTCGACCGTCTTGCGCTGACACTGGAAGCGCGCAAGCAGGCAGATCCGCAGAGTTCCTATGTGGCGAAGCTTTACCACAAGGGGCTGGATGCGATCCTGAAGAAAGTCGCTGAGGAAGCGGCGGAAACCATCATGGCGGCGAAAGATGGCGTTCGCGAAAAAATCATCTATGAAACCGCTGACCTGTGGTTTCATTCGATGGTTTTGTTGGCCCAACAAGGCATCCATCCGGATGAAATCCTGAATGAGTTGGCGCGGCGCGAAGGTTTATCCGGCATCGTCGAAAAAGCCAGTCGCGGCAAGGATACGAAATGAGCGAAGACTGTATTTTCTGCAAGATCGTGGCGGGCGAGATTCCAGCCAAAAAGATTTATGAAGACAGCGATCTGATTGCGTTTCACGACATACATCCGGTTGCTCCGGTGCATTTCATGATCGTGCCGAAGGAACACATCGCCTCCTTGGCTGACGCGCACGCGCGGCATGAAATGCTGCTCGGCCGTATTCTGCTGTTGGCGCCGGTGCTGGCGAAGGAGCAGGGGTTGCATGAGGGTTTCCGGACCATCATCAACACCGGCAAGGGTGGCGGCCAGGAAGTCATGCATTTGCATGTTCACATCATTGGCGGCGGCAGTCAGCGCGCCATGTGATTTTCAGGTTCGTCTCGACAGGGACGGCCATTTTTTATTGAGGAGTTGAGTTATGGGTTCATTCAGCATCTGGCATTGGCTGATCGTTTTGGCTGTGGTTCTGGTGGTTTTCGGCACCAAGAAGTTACGCAACGTGGGCAGTGATCTGGGCGGTGCGGTGAAAGGTTTCAAGGACGCGATGGCGGAAGAAAAGAACAAGCCATCGGAATTGCCACGTCAGGACAACGAGTCCAGCGGCACGACGATCGAGGGTGAGGTCAAGGACAAGCAGCATCACTGATGTTTTATTGGCCATGCCATGTGTCGATACGCTTGTTTTTCAACCTGAATTCGGTGTGCCCAGATGTTTGACATAGGTTTCTCCGAATTGATGCTGATCGGCATCGTCGCGCTGGTGGTCATCGGCCCCGAACGATTGCCCAAGGTCGCGCGTACCGCCGGCCAGTGGATCGGGAAACTCAACCGCTATGTGTCGCAGGTGAAGCAGGATATCGACCGCGACATTAAGCTGGAGGAGTTGCGCAAGATGCAGCAGGAAATGAAAGATACCGCGCAGCGTTACGAGATCATGGCGGGCGACACCAAGCGCGAGATCGAAACCGTCGTCGAGCAGGAAACTGGCCAGATCAGCCGTGTCATGCAGGCGATGAGTGCCACCGACGGTGGCCTGTCGATGCAGGAATGGGACAAGATCAAGGCCGAGGAAGCGGCCGCTGCCGCGCAGCCGGCGTTGGCCAGAGATGCGAACGGTGGCGTTGCGCCGGCCGCCGCAAGCGAGGAAACCCAACCAGTTCCGACGGTTGTAAAAGCCTCCGCGCCTCCTACAGACACTAAAGTCGCTGGCTGAACCGCATGAGCATCGATGGTACGGAAACCTTTATTTCGCATTTGATCGAACTGCGCGATCGCCTGCTGAAGGCGGTCATCGCGTGGATCGTGTTGTTCGTCTGCCTATTTCCATTCGCCAGTGATCTCTACGCGGTGCTGGCGCAGCCGTTGATCGACAAGTTGCCGCAAGGTGGCCAGATGATCGCGACCGAAGTGGTGACGCCATTTTTTGTGCCGATCAAGGTGGCGATGATGACCGCTTTTCTTGGCGCGCTGCCAGTGATCCTTTATCAGATATGGGCATTCATCGCCCCCGGTTTGTATGCTCATGAACGCAAGCTGGTCGTGCCGATGGTTCTTGCCAGTCTGGTCCTGTTCGCCTGCGGCATGGCATTCGCCTACTTCCTGGTTTTCCCGGTGGTATTTGGCTTCATTGTTGGCATTGCGCCAGTGGGCGTGGCGGTGATGACCGATATCGGCAAATACCTGGATTTCGTCATCACCATGTTCCTTGCCTTCGGCATCACCTTTGAAGTACCCATCGTGGTGGTTGCGCTGGCTATTACCGGCATGGTCGAAATCGCCAAGTTCAAGGAGGCCCGGCCTTACGTCATCGTCGGCGCTTTTGTTATCGGTGCCATCTTCACGCCACCGGATGTGATTTCTCAGATCATGCTCGCAGTGCCACTCTGGTTGTTGTATGAACTGGGCATCATCGTCGCGGGCTGGATGGTCAAGACCCGGAAGACGCCGCCACAGGTAGAGGACGAGCCTTACTCGCCGATGTCCGAGGCTGATCTGGATGGTGAATTGGACCGCATTGAAGAAGAGCAGAAGAAGCTGACTTGATGCGCTGTTCTAGTGCGTGCTAGTAAATAACGCCCCTCGATGGGGCGTTATTTTTTCAGTTGGCATGCGGCTGCTGCAATTGAATGCGCTTGCTGGTCCTGACAAGTACTGGTCTGTTTAAATAAATCATCAATAAATAGAATTAACCCATTGTTTTTTAATGGCTTGAAACGCACGTACTCAGTTCGGGTGCATTGCGCCCCAAGATAAGGCACGGCTCTTGCTTTAAATGTCCGGTTTTACGAATTCAGACCTTTCAGGAGAGTCATTCATGCTGGACGCATCCAAATCCGGGGCAGATGTCCTGTTCATCTTGCTGGGCGCAATCATGGTGCTGGCCATGCACGCCGGTTTTGCCTTTTTGGAGTTGGGCACCGTACGCAAGAAAAACCAGGTCAATGCGCTGGTCAAAATCCTGACCGATTTTTCCGTCTCCACGATTGCCTATTTTTTCATCGGATACAGCATCGCTTACGGGGTTGATTTCCTCAGCGGAGCCGAGCATCTGGTTCAGAAAAACGGCTATGACCTGGTCAAATTCTTCTTCCTGTTGACCTTCGCCGCTGCGATTCCGGCCATCGTCTCGGGCGGTATCGCAGAACGCGCCCGCTTCAATCCGCAACTGGCAGCGACGTTCATCTTGGTTGGATTCCTCTATCCGTTCTTTGAAGGCATGGCGTGGAACAACAACTATGGTTTCCAGGACTGGATCGAAGCCAGCTTCGGCGCAAAATTCCATGACTTTGCCGGTTCCGTCGTCGTGCATGCGATGGGCGGCTGGATTGCCTTGCCAGCGGTCATCCTGCTTGGCGCGCGCAGTGGCCGCTATCGCCACGATGGCGGCGTGGCGGCGCATCCGCCTTCAAGCATTCCTTTCCTGGCCCTGGGCGCCTGGATTCTGACCGTGGGTTGGTTCGGCTTCAACGTGATGTCGGCGCAAACGCTGGAAGCGGTCTCCGGCCTGGTTGCGGTGAATTCATTGATGGCCATGGTTGGCGGCACGTTGGCCGCGTTGTTGGTCGGCAAAAATGACCCCGGCTTCATTCACAACGGCCCGCTCGCCGGTCTGGTCGCCGTCTGCGCCGGGTCAGATCTGATGCATCCGCTTGGCGCGCTCATTACCGGCATCATTGCCGGCGCTCTGTTCGTAATCATGTTCACCATCACACAAAACAAATGGAAGATCGACGACGTGCTCGGCGTCTGGCCGTTGCATGGCTTGTGCGGCGCCTGGGGCGGCATCGCGGCAGGTATCTTCGGTTTGCAGAGCTTCGGCGGTCTTGGCGGCGTCAGCTTCGGCGCGCAACTGGTGGGCACGCTGACCGGTATTCTGATCGCGCTGATCGGTGGCGCAGTGGTCTATGGCGGGTTGAAACTGGCGATTGGCCTGCGTCTGGATGCCGAAGAGGAGTTCAATGGCGCTGACCTTTCGATCCACAAGATTTCGGCGACGGCAGAGCGGGAAACCAACTGGTAACCCGTTCCTGCGGACTGTATTCCGCTGCTAGAAAGCGGTTACCTGAATGAGAGGGTGCCCTGGATTTATGACGCTTGGTTACGCTGAGACTGATCCAGCTGACCGGACACTGGTAATACCGGATGCCCTTGGAGATATGCCCCGGGTCAGTTCAACGAGTAGTTGATGGGTACAACCACCCAAGACGCGACCGCCAATTTCCCGCGCCGGGCGGGAATGAAGCGCCAGTTCGAGACAGCCTCTTGGGCCGCCCGGTCGAGGCGAGGGTAGCCGCTGCTGCTTTTCACTTCAACCTGTAGCGCTTGTCCATCGGCATCGACCTCGACGCGCAGATAAACCACACCCGACTCGCCCATTCGGCGCGAGGCCGCTGGGTAGGTGGGTTTCGGGTTGGTCAGGTAGGCTGCATCGAAGCGTGCTTCGACCAAAGGTTCTGGCGGTGGGGAAATGGTCTTGGGGTGCGTTGCTTCCGATCCGCCCGCTGCTTCCGCCTCTCTTCCCGGGCCCCTATGTACGGCCTCCTGACCGGTTTCCGATAGGGCGACAGGAAGCGCCGTAGGGGCCGCGACAGAGGACGATGCAACGGGGGTGGATGAAACTGTATTCACGGGCGGCGACACAGATGGCGAAACGGATGGCGAAACCGATGGCGAAACGGTTGGAAAAAATTGCGCAGCCGGTTGCGGTACTGGCGCGCTGGCCGGAACTTGCGCTTCATGCACCGGCAACGGCGTGATCTCCGATTGCAGGGTGCGCAGAGATGCCGGCTCCACTCCCAACAATCGCACCTCGAAAGGCAAGGCTGTTCGCACCGGAAGTGACTGCGGAGTCATCGTCACAAGTACGGAAGCGGCCACAAAATGCACCGCCAGCGCGCAACACAATGCCACCCACTGCCTCGTTGAAGCGGGCGCTGGGTTGTAAAAGCAATGGGTTGTGAAAGACAAGGCGTGAAAAAGCGGACAACGGAAATAACGCGGAAATATAGGCGCGGTGAAGCACCCTGGCATGCGACAAAATGTCGCATGTACTGCTCCCCGCTTTTTCTTTGTACTCCGGCTGGGATAGCGGCCATACCTGGGTCCGGAGGGCCCGCTACACCAAGTTTTACTTGTGGTCCCTGGACGGCACTAATCTGGGCCAGGCAAGGGGCACTCAATCAATGTCGCACTGAACCTAAATACCCGAGATCGGAATTGAAGCTATTCAAATCTTCGGCAGCGTTACGCCGGTCTGGCCCTGATATTTGCCACCTCTGTCGCGATACGAGGTTTCGCATATCTCATCAGATTCGAAGAACAGCATCTGGGCGACGCCTTCATTGGCGTAGATCTTTGCCGGTAGCGGCGTGGTGTTGGAAAACTCCAGCGTGACGTGGCCTTCCCATTCGGGTTCCAGCGGCGTCACGTTGACAATGATGCCGCAGCGCGCATAAGTGCTCTTGCCCAGGCAGATGGTCAGCACGCTGCGCGGAATGCGGAAGAATTCGACCGTGCGCGCCAGCGCGAAGGAGTTGGGCGGGATGATGCAGACATCGCCTTTGACGTCGACGAAGGAGTCGGGATCAAAGTTTTTCGGGTCAACGATGGTGTGGTTGAGGTTGGTAAACAGCTTGAATTCGTTGGCGCAACGGACGTCGTAGCCATAGCTTGAGGTGCCGTAGGAAACGATTTTTTCGCCGTTGATACTCTTCACCTGGCCTGGCTCGAACGGTTCGATCATGCCGGTTTCGGCTGCCATGCGACGAATCCATTTGTCGGATTTGATGCTCATCTGGAAACTCTTGATTGGAATGCTGGGTGGAAAAAACCGCGCGGTCTGCCTGTTTCGTGGCATCGATCTGGCGGAGAACGACGCGTATTGTCCATGAGCCGCCTCGAATTCGGAATCCAAGTTGTGGCAATGCGCGGTTTCAGCGTGTTGCTGATGGTAAATACTTACCCACAGAAGAATCAGGTTTTGCCTGATACAGGGGCTATCTGGTAGAAATTAAGCTATCGCTTCATCCGTGGCCTGGGCCATCGGATACTTTGTTCGATCAAGGAGTAGCAAGGAATGACTAGTAAAAAGGCGGAAACACAGTTGTCAGTCGATATGATTCGTGCGCTGGACTGGGTGCCTGCCATCATCTGGGTGTCGGATGCCGCAGGACATTGCCTGTTGGTGAATCAGGCTTGGCGGGAATTTACCGGCCGCAAACTGGAAGAATCGACAGGCAATGGCTGGCTCACCGCGATGCATCCGGAAGACGCAGCCGCCTGGCCGGAGCTGATTGGCCGCGCCATCGACAGCGTTGAATCGTTTACCGTTGAATGTCGTCTGCGTCGGCGTGATGGTCGCTATCGCTGGCTGCACAAGACCGGCGAACCGTTTTATGGCGAGAAGGGCGAACTGCTTGGTTTCATAGGCTGCTGCATGGACGTTACCGGCCACAAGCAGGCGCTGGATGGTTTGCGCCAGGCGAGCGAAAAGCATCGTTCGGTGTTGTCGAACCTGAAGGATGCGGTTGTCGTCATCGAAGACTATCTGCGTACCGAAGAACCGGGCCAGGCGCATCGCCGCGATGATCGGCTGACCCCGCGCCAGCGTGAAATTCTGCATCTGATCGCGCGCGGTTATGCGACGCGTGAAATCGCCATCCAGTTGCATGTCAGCGTGAAAACGGTGGAAAGCCACCGCGCCCAGTTGATGCAGCGACTCAACATCCACGATGTCGCCGGTCTGACCCGCTTCGCCATCCGCACCGGTCTGGTGCCGGCGGATTAGCGGGTGGATTAACTCCCCGCCGCCAATCTTTTCAGGCCGAGCGGATCGAGCACTTCGATTCGCTCGCGTCCCAGGCGAACCAGGTTCTGTTCCTCGAATTGCTTCAGCAGGCGGGAGACGATTTCCCGCACACTGCCGAGTTCCTGCGCAACGTCCTGATGTGATGCCAGGATCAGCGGCCCGCGCGCCGCCAGCCAGGCGGCCAGGCGCTGATCGAGTTTGTGGAAGGTGACCTCTTCCACCAAAGTCATCAAACCGGTCAGGCGCTCGGCGAACAGGCCGAAAACCATATCGCGAAACGCTGCATGTTCCGCCGTCAAACGTATGAATAACGGGCGTGGCAGCGCCAGCGCCGAGACCTCTGATTCGGCGATGCCGGTGGCCGGATAGGCGTTGCCGCCGAGCAGGCAACTGACAGTGACGATGCATAACTCGCCCGGATGCACGCCATAGAGGCGAATTTCGCGTCCGCTCTCGGCGCGTTTGCTGACCCGGATGCGGCCTTCCAGCACCAGTGGCAGCGCCTGGCAGGCGACGCCGGCATCGAACAACACTGTACCGGCGGGCGCACGGATCGGGATTAGCTGACGCTCGACTTCTGTTGCCAGGACGGCGGGCAAGCCAGCCAGGGCGGGAAAGTGATGTGTCAATTGGGCGGTAAGGGCGTTCATCTGGCTTGATTCAACCTTGAAACAGCAGTTGAACCCGACCGAGGGCGGGGTGGAGAAGCTGGCTGGCAAGGCGCGACGACGAGTCATGCCGAGGCATGGCCAAATGGTGAGTGTTATCGAAGCGGATGACTTCAGTCTGCATGAGGCCTCACAAGGGCTAAGGAGCGGTCAACTGCTGTTTCAAGGTTCAATGCAAAAGTGATGGCTTGCGATCGGGCGCTATGAATCGCTGCGGGAATTTCTTTTGCGGCGACTTGCCGCGCCACTTCGCCGGCATCCACCTGACGCGCCGCCGCGAGGGCTTGCTGGAGGCGATCGGCTTGTATGAAAGGGCGATTTTCCCAGCCTGGGCGGCCATGAAAGTCGGCCGCGCAGGCGTTCAGGAAAAGCTCGAAACGGTCGGGCCGGCGGAAGGCGTCAGTCTGTTCCAGCAGGTCGAGCAAACCGTCGGCGCCCATCTTGTCGGCGTTGTGCGCCTGGCCGTGCCAGCGCGCCACGATCTGCGCCAGTCCGGCGCATTCGACCGGTGCGCGCAAGCGGCTGCTGACCTGCTTTACCAGTTCAAGGCTGGCCGCTTCGTGGCCACCATGATTCGGCCAGTTTTCCTTTGGCGTCAGGCCCTTGCCGAGGTCGTGCAGCAACGCGGCATAGCGCACCGGCAGCGGTTGATCGGCGGCCGCGGCCTGGTCGATGACGCGCATGACATGATCGCCGGTGTCGATTTCGGGGTGGCTTTTAGGGTTCTGTGGCACACCGAACAGTGTGTCGAGTTCCGGCAGCAGGCGCGCCAGTGCGCCGCATTCTCGCAGCATGAGGAACATTCGAGACGGTTGTGCTTCCATCAACCCGCGCGAGATTTCCTGCCAGACCCGTTCCGCCACCAGCGCATCGACTTCGCCATCGGCGGTCATCTGGCGCATCAATGCCAGCGTTTCCGGCGCCAGGGAAAAGTCTGGGAAACGCGCGGCGAAGCGGGCCACGCGCAGAATGCGTACCGGGTCTTCGGCAAACGCCGGGCTGACATGCCGGAATACGCGCGCTTCCAGGTCGGCGCGGCCGCCGAGAGGATCAATCAATTCGCCGGCTGCGTTCTCCGCCATCGCGTTGATGGTCAGATCGCGACGGCGTAAATCCTCTTCCAGCGTCACCTCCGGCGTCGCATAGACCTGAAAGCCCTTGTAGCCGCGCGCGGTTTTCCGCTCGGTGCGCGCCAGCGCATATTCCTCGTGCGTGCGCGGATGCAGGAAAACTGGGAAATCCTTGCCTACCGGCTGAAACCCGAGCGCGGTCATTTCCTCCGGTGTGGCGCCCACCACGACATGGTCGCGATCATGAGTTTGCGAACCGACCGCCAGGCCAAGCAGGCGGTCGCGCACCGCGCCGCCGACCACGTAAACCTGGATGTGGGCGGGAAAGCGCATGCGTGTTGCGGCTGGGGTAAAGCGGGTTCAACGCCCGGCGTGCGCGCGATACGCCGTGTAACCACGCCGTGGGCCGGCTTCCTTCAGGTAGCCGATCACGCTTTCCAGCGCCGTCGCCTTGCCGAACAGCGGCGGGAAGCCTTGCGGGCAGATGTTGTCGGTGAGCATCGCGTAATGATTGTCGCGGGTCATGATCTTTTGTCCCGGCTTCAGTTCCATCAGCATGGCGAAGAAGTACGATGGCGTCTCGCCCAGCGGCACGATGACGCGGCACATATCCAGGCTGGCGGCGGTCAGGCGAACCAGTTCGGCCAGTGTGTAGACCTTGGGGCCGCACAGGTTATAGCTTTGGCCATGGCTTTCCTGCAGATCGAGCGCATCGGCGAAGGCGCGCGCGACGTCGCCGACGAAGACCGGCTGGAAGCGCGCATTGCCGCCAGCCAGCGGCATCACTGGCGCCAGTTTGAGCACGTCTGCAAACATGGTCAGAAAGCTGTCGCCCGGCCCGAAGATGACGGAAGGCCGGAACACGGTAACCGCCAGCTGGTCAGCGGCCTGCATCACCAGGGCTTCGCCGGCGCCCTTGCTGCGCTGGTAGGCGCTGCGCGAATTCACCTCGGCGCCGAGTGCGCTCATGTGCAGCAAGCGCGGTACGCCGGCTTCCTTGCACGCCTGCACCACCTTGCGAGGCAACTCGACATGTGCGTGCTGGAAACTGCCGCGCCGCGCCTGGGCGTTGTCGCTTTTGCCGGAATCGGATTCATGCAGCAGGCCGACCAGGTTGATCACCGCATCCATGCCGTTGCACAGAGCCTTCAGGCTGGCTGGATCGTGGATATCGGCTTCGACGATCTCGACGCTGGGCAGCACGCTCAGGTCTTTGACTGCTTCGCGCCGCCGCGCCGGTACGCGAATGTTGAGGCCGCGTGCGGCCAGCAGTGCGACCAGGTGATGGCCGACGAAACCGCCGCCGCCGAGGATGCATATGCTTTGAATGGTCATGTTGTGTTGTGCTGCCAGATAGGGTTGGAAAATCTGAACCCGGATTCTATGTGCAACTAGGTATGGAGGTTGCAGGCAATCCTGACGGGGGCCTCCGGGTTTGGTTCCGGAGTTCGAACTGATCCCTCGGTTTTGTCTGTCATTGATGGGTGGGTTTTTGATCTGGCCAGGTTTGTCCGCGATTGACCACTGTCCAAAAAAACCATGATGTAGGTTGGGCAAAGCGTAGTGTGCCCAACTTGCCCAAATTTGATGCGTTGGTTGATGCCCAAAAAAACGCCCTCAAGCAACTTGAGGGCGTCGGCCAGACCAGGAAACCTGTTTGTATCAGGTGTTCTGAATGACGATGCTGGGGAATTTAGAGGAATGGTCGACTGCCAGATCGCCGACTTTCACGGCTACTCGGCGAGCGATCTGACGATAGATTTCAGCGATGCGGGATTCCGGTTCCGCGACAACAGTAGGCTTGCCTGAATCGGTTTCTTCTCGGATGCGGATATCCAGCGGCAGGGCGCCGAGGAACTCGTTGCCGTAATCCTTGCACATCCGTTCGCCGCCACCTTCGCCGAAGATTCGTTCTTCATGGCCGCACTGCGAGCAGATGTGCAGGCTCATGTTTTCTACCACGCCAAGAATCGGTACACCGACTTTCTCGAACATTTTCAGTCCCTTGCGGGCGTCGATCAGGGCGATGTCCTGTGGTGTGGTGACGATGACCGCGCCGGTCACCGGAACACGCTGTGCCAAGGTGAGTTGAATGTCGCCGGTGCCTGGAGGCAGGTCGATAACCAGGTAGTCCAGATCTTTCCACTTGGTGTTGTTGAGCAATTGCTCCAGCGCCTGGGTCACCATCGGGCCGCGCCAGACCATCGGGGTTTCAACGTCGATCAGGAAGCCAATCGACATGGCTTGCAGACCGTGTCCCATCATCGGTTCAAGATTCTGGCCATCGGGAGATTCCGGACGACCATGGATGCCCAGCATGGTGGGTTGCGACGGGCCGTAGATGTCGGCATCCAGCATGCCGACATTGGCGCCTTCGGCTGCCAGTGCGAGCGCCAGGTTGACCGCAGTGGTGGATTTGCCGACACCGCCTTTGCCGGAGGCAACTGCAATGATATTTTTTACGCCTGGGATCAGCTTCACGCCTTTTTGCACGCTATGCGCGACGATCTTCCAGGAAACATTGGTTTTCACACTTTCCACGCCGGCAAGACTCTTGATCTTGTCCTCGACCAGCTTTGCCATTTCTGACATGACCATTTTGGCGGGGTAGGGCAGGACGATATCGAGACTGACTTTGCCGCCATCAACCTGGATGTTGCGGGCTGACTTGGTGGCAATGAAATCTTTCTGTGTATTGGGATCAATTACTTCTTTGAGTGCTGCCTGTACTTGCTCGACGGAAACCGACATGGTCTGACCTCTAGGTTGGAAAAAGATGGGCTTGTTGGCAAAAGATGAGTTCTTGATTGCTGATCAAATGAAGGCGAAGGATCGCTTTTCAAGATCGGTAATAACTTGATTATTTTACTCGGGTTTTGGTCTGCGTACGCTACCCACTTGGGTAGTTGATTGCCGTGGGCTGCTTGAACGTGCGTTTTTTTCGCGGTTCAGTTGTCAGGGGCAGACATCCAATCTGCCATCCTTCCAGCACAACTTGCGTACCTTTTTGGTCGATTTTTTCTTGGCGGTTTTCGCTTTTTTGGGCGCTATGGCTTCTCTTGCCGGTTTTGCTTCCGCTGCTGCTTGCGGCATATTTTCAGTGGGCGTAATTGGGCTGATCTGGGCTTCAATGGCGGGAGCCGGCACGGTGGTCTCAATCGGCGCAATTGGGTGCAAAGCTTCCACCGGGGCTTGCTCTTGCTTCGTCAGGGAAATTTCGGGTGTCGCCGGCGTGGTTGTAGGTGCCTTGGTCAACGTTGCCTCTGGCACCTCTGGCACCTCTGGCAGCGTCACCGGCGGTGTTTCAGGCGTGGGTGTTTCCACTTGTGCTGCAGGGACAGGCGGAGGCGAGGGTGTTGTTGGCAGGGGGGCTGCAGGCGACGGAAGCGCAATGGGCGACTGTTGCGGTGGCAGTGGCCATAGCCAGAACGGTGTTGGAAAGGGCAGCACCGGTGGAACCCCCGGTTGAGCCGCTACTCTGGGCATGGTCGCCGGTTGCGCCCAAAGTTGCGGCTGCAGATTGTATGGATTGAGTGTCCAGAACAGGATTTGCGGCCAAGCAGCGGGCTGAATGGTGCCGGGTTGTTGCGACCAGGCAGTTGATGTGAATATCGCCAGCAAAATGACCAGCAGGTTGCGCATCAAAAACAACATCATTTCACCGTGGGTCAGGATTATGGCCAACCAGCTTGAGCATGGGAGCCTGGGCGCGCAGAGCCGCGACGATTTCAGTCATGATGCCGGGACGATATTTCAACGAGACCCAGAGTAGATTGAGTTTCAGATTGAAATCAGCAAACACGACCCAGTTTTCAAACTGGGTCAGTACGCCCTGAATGATTCGGGTCAAGCATTCAATTTCATGCGCTGGACGTTTCTTTATGCCAGGCGCCAGCATCATGAAATCAACATAGGGACGGCCTTCACTATCTCGTTTTGGGGCCAGTTTCCAGAGCGGTTCTCCACGCGCCCATCGACCCGAACAGACAGGTTGTGATTCGGCGCGGAGGACCAGTTTCACGCTATCTGCCGACCGTTTCGACCTGGGAGCCAAGTTGCCGACTGATCTGGGAGACCGAGAACATGCCACGCAATATCTGGCTGCGATCCTGGACACGCTCGACCACCAGCGCATGCTGGCGGCCATGTGCTTTTAGCGTGGTGACAATGTCACCGACATGGGCGCCCTGAAGATTCTCCATGCAGAGGACTTCCAGCCGCTCGCGCGGGGTCATGATGTCTTTCACCATCACATCGGAGTGACGGATGCCCTGGGTTTGGACGACCTGCATCGGTTTTTCGCTGGTCAGATCAGAGGAAGTGATCAGGCCCAGAATATGGTTCTGGTCATCCACCACCAACAGCATGCGGACGCCGCGATGAATCATTTTGGCCCGCGCGGCTTCGATCGTTTCCAACGGGAAGATCGTGTAAGCAGTGACGATGGTGAAGTCAGTCATCACCAATGCGGCCGGCTGGTCTGGTGTTACCTTTTCGGGCAGCGATTGGCATGGTTTATGGAAAGTGGCGCCCTTCTGCAAAGGAGAGGTCGGAATCACGTTGTAGTTTCTGCTCACGATATAACTCGCTCAAGGGTTGCCCGAATGGATGTATTCCAGACAGGAATTTGCATTAGGTACGTCCGATGCCGTGTGTGCGCATTGCCAGCATATAAGGATGACAAGTGTGCGGATGTTCAGCACCGATGCTTAAATACCGTTCCAGTTCACTCAGGGCTGTACGGTAGACCTCGCGCTTGAATTCAACAACATCGTCTGCCGGCGCCCAGTACTCATGCCAGCGCCAGGCGTCGAACTCCGGGTGATCCGACGCGCGTAATTTGACGTCGCAATCACGCCCCACCAGACGCAGCAAAAACCAGATCTGTTTCTGGCCACGGTAATGGCCGCGCCATTCGCGCTTCATCCAGTCGCGCGGCACGTCATAGCGCATCCAGTTGCGGGTGCGGCCAAGAATGCGGACATGTTCCTGGGCCAACCCAACTTCTTCCATCAACTCGCGAAACATAGCCTGTTCTGGGCTTTCGCCATGCTTGATGCCGCCCTGAGGAAACTGCCAGGAATTCTGACGGATGCGTTTGCCCCAGAAAACTTCATTGCGCGCATTACAGATGATGATGCCCACATTCGGCCGGTAACCGTCTTTGTCGATCATGGCCGCCTCGAAAAATTACACAATTAAGAATAATTTTCCCACCCTTCATCAGGGATGGAAAGCATCGTGAAATGACCATGTAGTGACTTTGGTCAGTCAGAGGATGAAAGCGTCGTAAGCGGTGGGATTCCAGTTCTGCATGCGGGAAATGAAAGCTTCAAATTCCAGACCCAGTTCGGTTTCCAGAAGTTGCGCATTACGCAGCATCGGCTCGAATTTGACTGACGGTAAGGGTTTGCGGAAGGCGAAGATGATGAT
>JAIFLB010000089.1 GCA_020049245.1 Betaproteobacteria bacterium
TGGCGCTGCTGAAAGCCCGGCACGAAGGCGAGGAAGACGTCACGGTGATTACCCAGGATGCGGTGCTGGCGACGTTCGACCGGATTCTGCGCGCGCTGACCCTGGCGGTCGGCGGCATCGCCGCGATCAGCCTGGGCGTGGCCGGCGTGTTGATCATGAACGTGATGCTGGTCTCGGTGGCGCAGCGGCGCGCCGAGATCGGCCTGCTGAAAGCGCTGGGCGCTTCCGGCGGCAACGTGCGCGCCCTGTTTCTGGTCGAGGCCGGCTTGATCGCTACGCTTGGCGCGGCCGGTGGTGTTGTCCTCGGCGTGGCCGCCAGTTATGCCTTACGCCGGGTGTATCCGCAGTTGCCCATCGTGCCTCCACTCTGGGCGGTAGCGGCGGCAGTGACCACTGCGATCCTTGCCGGCTTGTTGTTCGCCTGGCTGCCGGCGCGCCGCGCCGCGAAGCTGGATGCGGCTTTATCGCTTTCGAGACGCTGATGCGCAGCGTAGATTTGTTCAGCCAGTGTAGGGCGGAAAAGCCGGCGGTTTCTTGCCGGCGCCTTCCGGCGCATGCCACTCCTCGGTACGATTGCGTGGCGAATTGGTTGCGGGGGGACGAGGAGGTTGAATCTACGCGTTCACATCCGGCGGAAGGCGCGATAAGGCCGCTTTTCCGCCCCACGACAGCTACGACAGCTACACAGGTTACCCGTATCCGAGGCTCTGATGCGCGCTGCTGACCTGTTCAGCCTGTCGTTCAGCGCGCTGACCCACCATCCCGGCCGCAGCCTGCTGTCGGCGCTGGGCATCGCGGTTGGTGTGGCGGCGGTGATTCTGCTGACCGCGCTGGGCGAGGGTTTGCATCAGTTCGTGCTGGCGGAATTCACCCAGTTCGGTACCAACCTGATCAGCATCAGCCCAGGCAAGACCAAGACCCACGGCGGCAGTGTCGGCATGTTCGGCAGCGTGCGTCCGCTCAGTTTGCAGGATGCGCAAGCGCTGCGTCGCGCGCCTCAGATCATCGCCAGCAACCCGAGCGTGCAGGGCAATGCCGAAATCGAAGGCCAGGGGCGTAGCCGGCGGGTGACCGTGTATGGCGTCGGGCCGGATTTTTCGAGCGTGTTCGGCATGCGGGTCGCATCCGGCAGCTTTCTGCCGGCGGATGCGGTCGATGCACCGCGCGCCTATGCCGTGCTGGGGGCGAAAGTACGCAATGAACTGTTCGGTTCCGCGAGCCCGCTCGGCCAGCGCATTCGGGTCGGCGGCCAGCGTTATCGGGTGATCGGCGTGATGGCGGCGAAGGGGCAGGTGCTCGGTTTCGACCTGGACGACACGGTGTTTATCCCGGCGGCGCGCGCGCTGGAGTTGTTCAATCGCGAAGGCTTGATGGAAATCCAGGTCGCGCATGAGGCCGGCGCCGACGCCGACGCGGTCGCGGTCGGCCTCAAGCGGGTGCTGATGGCGCGGCACGGCAGCGAAGATTTCACGGTGACGCCGCAGAAGCAGCAGCTGGCAGTGCTCGATTCGATTCTGGCGGTGCTGACTTTCGCGGTGGCGGCACTGGGCAGCATTTCGCTGCTGGTTGGCGGCGTCGGCATCCTGACCCTGATGACCATCACGGTGGCGGAACGGACCGGCGAGATCGGCCTGCTCAACGCGCTGGGTGCGCGGCGGCTGCAGATCATGGCGCTGTTTCTCGCCGAGGCGATTTTTCTGGCGGCGCTGGGGGGCGGCGCCGGCCTGGCCTTGGGATTGGGCGCCGCCGGTGCTTTGCACGCGCTGATCCCGGCGTTGCCGATCAGCCTGGCCTGGGATTATGTGTTCGCCGCCGAAGCCGTCGCGGTGGTGATCGGCCTCGCCGCCGGCGTCGACCCGGCGCGGCGTGCGGCCAACATGGACCCGGTGCAGGCGCTACGCGCCGAATGAGGCGGCTTTGCCGGTGAAGAATATCGGCACTGGAAGACGCCTTACCGACGGCTCCGGGTAAACTCGCGCGCAATGTCTCCCTTATCTCATTTGTCACATTCCAATCCGCTGACCGCGAAGCGACTCTATCTTGCTTCGCAAAGTCCGCGCCGGCTCGAATTGCTGCGCCAGATCGGCATTGAACCGACCGTGTTGCCGCTGCGTTCGTCGCCGGGGCGGATTGATGTTGATGAAACGCCTTGGGAGGATGAGCCTGCGACCGAATATGTGTTGCGCCTGGCGCGCATCAAGGCGGAAGCCGGCATGACTGTGCAGAACGTGCGCAACCTGCCGCATTGGCCGATTCTGGCCGCCGATACCACGGTGACACTGGATGGGCACATCCTCGGCAAGCCGGCCGACAGTGACGAGGCGGCGGCCATGTTGCGGCTTTATTCCGGCCGTTCGCATACCGTGTTGACGGCAGTCGCGGCGGCGTATCTGGGCCGTATTGAGGTTGCGTTGAGTGAGAGCGTGGTGACCTTCAAAGCCCTGTCCGATACTGAAATCATGGCTTATGTCGATGGCCGCGAGGGGTTCGGCAAGGCGGGTGGTTACGCCATTCAAGGGCGCGCCGCGTTGTTTATCGAACATCTCTCAGGCAGCTATTCCGGTGTCATGGGCCTGCCCTTATTCGAGACCTCGGAACTGTTGAAGTCCGTCGGTTTTCAAATTCTTTGATTGAATACCTTTGACTGAGCCTTTATGACTGAAGAAATCCTCATCAACATCACGCCGCAGGAGACCCGGGTTGCCGTGGTCTATCTTGGCGAGGTGCAGGAACTGCATATCGAGCGTGACAGCCAGCGCGGCCTGGTTGGCAATGTATATCTTGGTCGTGTCAGCCGGGTGCTGCCGGGTATGCAGTCAGCATTCATCGATATCGGCCTGGATCGGGCGGCGTTCCTGCATGTTGGCGATATCGTCGAGGCGCGTTGCGAGAATTGTCCGCGACCGATCGAGAAAGTGCTGCATGAAGGCCAGAGCATTCTGGTTCAGGTCATCAAGGATCCAATCAGTTCCAAGGGCGCCCGGCTGTCCACCCAGATCAGCATGGCAGGGCGTTTTCTGGTCTATCTGCCACAGGAAACGCGGATCGGCATTTCACAGAAGATCGAGGATGAAAGCGAACGCGAGTTGCTGCGAGAACGCCTTACGCGGGTATTGCCGGTAGATGAACACGGCGGTTTCATCATTCGCACGATGGCGAATCTCGCCGAGGACAGCGAACTTGCCGCCGATGTCGATTATTTGCGCACGCTCTGGGATGCGATTCAGGCGCGCTCGGAAAACACTTCCGGCCCGAAACTGATCTATCAGGAACTGGACCTGGCGCATCGCGTGCTGCGTGATTTCGCCACTGCGGAAACCAGCCGTATCCTGGTCGATTCACGCGAGACCTTCCAGCGCATGCAGGCATTTGCCGACGAATTTACCCGCACCGGCGCTGGCAAGGTCAGCCATTACACGGCGGATCGGCCGTTGTTCGATCTGTACGGCGTCGAGGATGAGATCGAAAAGGCGCTTGGTCGCCGTGTCGATCTGAAATCCGGCGGCTATCTGGTGGTCGATCAGACCGAGGCGCTGACCACCATCGACGTCAATACCGGCAGTTTCACCAGCGGCCGCACGTTCGACGAGACCATTTTCAAGACCAATCTGGAGGCGGCGCAGAGCATCGCGCGGCAACTTCGCCTGCGAAATCTGGGCGGCATCATCATTCTCGATTTCATCGATATGGATAACTCGGAGCACAAGAATGCCGTGCTGCAAGAGTTTACCAAGTCGCTGGCGCGTGATCGCACGCGTATGACGATCAATGGCTTTACCTCACTCGGGCTGGTCGAGATGACCCGCAAGCGCACCCGCGAAAGCCTGACCCGGGTGTTGTGCGAACCCTGTCCGACTTGTCAGGGACGCGGCCAGATCAAGACGGCACAGACCACCTGTTATGAAATATTGCGCGCGATCATGCGGGAAGCGCGTCAGTTCAGCGCGCGCGAATACCGCATCATGGCGTCGCAGACGGTGATCGATCAGTTTCTGGATGAGGAATCACAAAGCCTGGCGCAGTTGTCCGACTTCATCGCAAAGCCGATTTCGTTGCAGGTCGAGAGCCTGTTCACCCAGGAGCAGTACGACATCATTCTGCTTTGAGGCGGGGATGGCCCGCCCGCCATTTAACTCAGTGGCGTGGATTGCCCTGGTGCAAGTTCCAGTGCCCGGAAGGCAACGCCGGTAAGCAACGAGAACTCACGGGCGATGGTTTCGATCTGTTCGACCTGGGTCCGTATCCCGACAATCTCTTGACTGACCAGGCTGCTGCGTTCCTGAATCGAACCCAGATTGGCGTGCACCTTGTTCAGGTTTTCCAGCCGGTGCTCAAGTTGCGACTTGTGTTCACTGATGCGTTCGACGATCGGGTCCAACGTCAGCCGCAGCCAGGTTTCCGATTCGATGCGCACTTGCTGGAACAGGATACGCGCCTGGGTCACCAGCGCGATGTAGAACTTTTTCACCATGAAACGCTTTTCCAGCATGATGTTCAGCGGGTCAGAACAGAATTCCTGCGTGCTGACCATCAATTCATCCAGGCGGCCGCGATAACGCGAGAGATCAAGCATCGGCGGGTCGCTCAGTTCCAGGCCATGCACCTCGTGGAAGCGCTGATAAGCCGAGTTGAGCAGCTGTTTGATGCCGCCACACTGCTGGTGCGCAAAATCGAACTCCGCGCCCATCCGCCGAATCAATAAATGCATGCCCTTGATCAAGCCAGCGGTAGTCCAGCTGTCATTGATCGCCATCATCGATTCTTCGATGATCTTGTCCATCCGGTCATCGTCGAGTCGGGCCAGCAGTTCCCAGCCTTGTTGCGCGACAACTTTGCGGGTGACCGAAAAGTTGCGCGTGGTTTCATCGTAAAGCTGTTTGTCGTTCAGCATTTTTTCCCGCATCTGGCCGACGATCTGCTGGTTCTTGCCGGACAGGGCTTGCAGGTCGAGCAGGTTCTGCCGCGCGGCCTGGATCCGGTTGTGCGCGGTTTCACGCGTTTCGGCCAGTAGTGGGCCGACTTCGCGCGCCATCGACTCGCGCATGATTTTCTCGCGCGAGGGAATGATTTCTCGCGCCAGCATGACTTCCAGGCCCTGGATGCCGGAACGTTTCAGCAGGTCGGCATCACCGCGAATCTTGCCGACCAGCGCTTTTTGCGCGGAAATGGCCATGACGCTCGACGGCGCGATGTTGAGTTGGGCGGCGGTGGATTCGATCTGGCGCTGGATGGTGCGGCCGATTTCCTCCGGCGTCTTGAGGTCGTCCCACAGCATGTCGATCTTGTTCAACACGGCGTAGTGCTGGCCGGAATGGCGCGACACCCATTTGTTCCAGATCTCGAAGTCGGACTGGGTCACCCCGGTATCGGTCGCCAGCAGGAAGAGCAGGGCGTGCGCGTTGGGGATCGAGGAAATGGTCAATTCCGGCTCGACGCCCATCGCATTCAGACCCGGCGTATCGAGAATGGCGAGGCCGGATTCGAGCAGCGGATGCGGGTAATTGATCATCGCATAGCGCCAGGCCGGGATCTCGACGCGGTCTTGATCTTTCACCATGTAGCCCAGGTTGGGATCGTTTTCATCCCACAAACCGAGCGCGCGAGCTTCGACCTTGAAAACCACCTTGGTTTCGGCCAGCTTGCGCATTGCGGTGACCATGGCGTTCGGATCGGCGACTTCGAGCTTGATCGTGCTCCATTCGACCGGATGCCGTTTCAGCGCGGTGATGCTGTCGTCGCGGAAGCGGGTTTCGATCGGCAACAAGCGGATATAGGGTTCGGTATCGACGTCGTAGTAAATCTCGGTCGGACACATCGTGGTTCGGCCGGCATCCGATGGCAACAGGCGTTGCTTGAAATCGGAGAAGAACAGGGCGTTGATCAACTCGGTTTTGCCGCGACTGAATTCGGCGACGAAGGCCACCATCAGACGGTCATGCTTCAGCGTTTCGGTCAGATCAAACAGGCGCAGCAACTGTTCCGGCTCGGGAACGGCGTAGTGCTCCAGCCACTCTTTGTAAGCAGTGACCACCTTCACCAGCCTGTCACGCCGGTTCTTGAACCGGGTGATGCCGCTTTCCAAACCGTAATTCATCCCATTTTCCCCATTAGCCGTCGTTCTACTTCATCCGCCTGAACCGCGATCAATACCGTTTTTTGACGGGATTTCTCGCCGCGCACGATTTTAACCGCCTTGCGCGTAACGCCAAGATTCATTGCGATAAATTCGATCAAAGCCGAATTTGCCGCGCCTTCAACCGGCCTCGCTTTGATCCTTATTTTGATCGCATCGCCATGCATGCCGGCAACTTCGCTTTTTGATGCGCCAGGCTGGATATGCACGTTTACTTCCACGCCCGCATCGGTTGGTTTGATCCAGGCACTCACCAGACCAGGCCGCGGGCATAACGTTCAAGTCCAGCCACCGGTGCGATCAGAAGCAATTGAACCACGATCAATGCCGCCAGCGGTGATAAGTCGATGCCGCCCATCGCCGGCACAATTTTCTGGAACGGTGCCAATATCGGTCGCGCCAGCGCATAAAAAACCGGCGCCAGTGGCGAAAACGGATTGATCCAGCTCAGGATGGCTTGCAGGACAACGAAACCAATCAGCAAATACAGCACCAGTCTGAGCGACGAGGCGAGCGCCAGCAGCAGAAAACCGGGGATCACCGAACTGCCGGCAACCGCGAACGGGTAACCCATGACCCAGTGCACACTGAGTACCATCAATAACTCGGCGATGAAAAACGGCAACAGGCTGGCCCAATCCAGCCCGAACAGGCCGGGCAGCATGCGGCGCAATGGCTTTACCGCGAAATCGGTGACGCGCACGACAAACTGGGCGAACGGGTTATGAAACGGCACGCGTGCCCATTGCATCCAGAAGCGCAGGAAAAAGGCGCAGGCGGCGAGGTCGAACAGCGTGCGCAGCAGGAATTGGGCGGCGTCGCTGAACATCAATCTTTCCCGCCTGCATGGTTGTCGCCGTTTTTGCCTAGCAGGGTACCCATTTCATCGGCGCGCTCGGCTGCGGCTCTTGCTGCCAGGCCAATGGCATACGCCACACCGCCTTCTTCCAGCGCCAGAATGCCCCGTTCCGTCGTGCCGCCTTTCGAGGTTACCCGGGCACGTAATTCGGCGGGTGAGGATTGATCCTTGATCGCCAGCGCGGCGCTGCCAAAGAAGGTTTGCAGCGTCAACAGGCGCGCTGTTTCGGGTGGCAGACCAAGATCGATGCCGGCTTGCTCCAGCGCTTCGATGAAGAAAAAGACATAGGCCGGGCCGCTGCCGGAAATCGCCGTTACTGCATCGATCTGCGCTTCGTCAGCTACCCAGACCGAGCGACCAACTGCATCCAGAATTCGGCTGGCCTGTTCCTTTTGGGCTGCGGATACGCCCGGCAATGCAAACAGTCCGGCAATGCCGGCTCCAACAAGTGCAGGTGTATTCGGCATCGCGCGTACTACGGCTTGATGTCCGCCCAACCAGCGGGAAATATCGTTGGCGCGCACGCCAGCGGCGATCGACAGCACAAGTTGTTCCGGCTTCAGCGTCGGCAGGCTGCGCAGCAGGTCGCCCAATTGTTGTGGTTTTACCGCCAGGATGATCACTTCTACGGACGCAGCTGCGGTCAGCATTGCAGCCGCACTGGCATGTGTTGTCACACCGTATTCCTGTTCCAGCCAGGCGCGTCGCTCGGCTCCGGTTTCAGCCACTTCGATCTCGGCCGCCGCGAATCCCTTCTGCAACATGCCGCCGATCATCGCCGCCGCCATATTGCCCCCGCCGATGAAAGCCAATTTCACGATGCCTGCTCCAGTTGGTTGATTGCGATATGGTTATTTACGATATTCTGCCGCGCACCAAAGATGGCGGTTCCCACCCTGACCATGGTGGCGCCTTCCAGAATGGCCGCTTCCAGGTCATCAGACATACCCATCGACAAGGTGTCAACTGGGTCAATTGGTAGTCCGGCCGCCTGCACTGAGTCCAGCAAAGCGGCAACCTGGCGAAAGCGGCCGCGTTGCGCCGGCAATGGCAGGCCGGGTTCCGGAATCGCCATGAAGCCGCGCAATTGCAGATTCGGCAACGCCGAAATCGCCCGCGCCAGTGCCAATGCGGCATCCGGTTCGACACCGCTCTTGCTGGCTTCGCCGCTCACGTTGACTTGCAGACAGACCTGCAAGGGCGGCATGCCAGCCGGGCGTTGTTCAGACAGTCGCTGCGCGATTTTTTCTCGCGCCACACTATGCACCCAGTCGAAGTGCGTGGCGACCTGGCGTGTCTTGTTGCTCTGCAAGGGACCAATGAAATGCCATTCAATGTCGAGATCGGCAAGTTGCTCCAGCTTGGGTAGGGCTTCCTGAAGATAACTCTCGCCAAAAACGCGTTGACCAGCTGCATACGCTTCGCGAATCGCGGCAACCGGAAATGTCTTGCTGACGGCCATCAGATGCGCGCAATTCTCTGATCTGCCAGCGGCGTGACAGGCAGAGTCGATGCGCTTATGGCAGGCTTGTAAGGCGGCGGCGATTGCGCCCATAATGCCTCGCGCTCTCTCTTGAATAATCACGTAAGTCGGGGAATTGTAATGGAAATTTCCGAGCTTCTTGCCTTCTCGGTGAAGAACAAAGCTTCCGATCTGCACCTTTCAGCCGGCTTGCCGCCGATGATTCGTGTCCATGGCGACATTCGCCGGATCAATGTGCCGGCACTGAGTAATCAGGAAGTCCGCGCCATGGTGTACGACATCATGAGCGACTCTCAGCGCAAGCAGTATGAAGCCCAGCTTGAGGTCGATTTCTCATTCGAGTTGCGCGACGTCGCGCGCTTCCGGGTCAACGCATTCAACCAGGAACGTGGTGCCGGCGCGGTATTCCGGACCATTCCCAGCGTGGTGCTGACGCTGGAACAGTTGGAAGCGCCGAGAATATTCAAGGATATCGCCGATACGCCGCGCGGCATCGTGGTGGTCACCGGGCCGACCGGTTCTGGCAAATCGACGACGCTGGCCGCCATGGTCGATTACGTCAACGAAAAGGAATTTGGTCACATCCTGACCATCGAAGACCCGATCGAATTCGTCCACAAGAGCAAGAAGTGCCTGGTCAATCAGCGCGAAGTCGGGCCCCACACGCATGGCTTTGCGGAAGCCTTGCGATCTGCGCTACGGGAAGATCCGGATGTGATTCTGGTCGGTGAAATGCGCGATCTGGAAACCATTCGCCTGGCGTTGACTGCGGCCGAAACCGGCCACCTGGTGTTCGGCACGCTGCACACCTCGTCGGCGGCGAAGACGGTGGACCGTATCGTCGACGTGTTTCCGGCGGCGGAAAAGGAAATGGTGCGCTCAATGTTGTCCGAATCGCTGCGCTCGGTGATCTCGCAGACCCTGCTCAAGCGCAAGGACGGTTCAGGACGCGTGGCAGTGCATGAAATCATGCTGGGCACACCGGCGATCCGCAACCTGATCCGCGAGAACAAAGTGGCGCAGATGTATTCCTCGATCCAGACTGGCCAGTCGCTCGGCATGCAGACGCTGGATCAGGCGATGGTCGAGCTGGTGAAGCGCAACGTCATCGACTCCGCCGATGCGCGCGCAATCGCGGTCAACAAAGATATGTTCGCCTGATCCAGGAGTTGATGCCATGGACCATCTGACCCAAGTCTACGAATGGTTGCGCTTCATGGTTGTGCGCAATGCGTCTGACCTTTTTCTGACCGCCGGTTTTCCGCCGGCAATCAAGCTGAATGGCAAGGTGAGTCCGATCAGCAAGCAATCGCTGACCCCCAGCGACAGCGCTGCGTTCGCCAAAGTGTTGATGACCGAGAAGCTGCAAGCCGAATTTGCCGCTACGCACGAAGCCAATTTCGCCATTTACAAACCTGAAGTCGGCCGCTTCCGGGTCAATGTCTTCCTGCAGCAGGGACGAACCGGCGTGGTGATGCGCCACATCAACACCACCATCCCGAAGCTGGAAGAATTGCATCTGCCGCCAGGATTGAAAGACATCACGATGATCCCGCGCGGTCTGGTGATCATCGTTGGCTCGACCGGCTCGGGTAAATCGACCACGCTGGCGGCGATGATCGGGCATCGCAACCAGCATGCGCAGGATCACATCATCACCGTGGAAGATCCGATCGAGTTCGTCCACGAACATGGCCAGTGCATCATCACCCAGCGTGAAGTCGGCATGGATACGCTGGACTGGGAGGCGGCACTGAAAAATACGCTGCGGCAGGCGCCGGACGTGATCCTGATCGGTGAAATCCGCGACCAGGAAACCATGCATTACGCCATGGCCTATGCCGAGACCGGCCACCTATGCCTGTCCACCATCCACGCCAACAATGCGAATCAGGCGCTCGACCGGATTTTGAGTTTCTTCTCCCGCGAGCGTCGCGAACAGTTGCTGCTCGATCTGTCGCTCAATCTGCGCGCGATCATTTCGCAGCGGCTGGTGCCCCGTACTGACAAGAAAGGGCGAATTCCGGCGGTGGAAATTTTGCTCAATTCGCCGTTGATCAGCGACTTGATCATGAAAGGCAGCCTGGATGAAATCAAGGAAATCATGGCGCGTTCACGCGACATGGGCATGCAGACTTTCGATCAGTCGCTGTTCGACCTGCATAGCGTAGGCATCATCAGCGCTGAGGATGCGTTGCGCAATGCCGATTCATTCAACGATCTGCGCCTGAAGATCAAGCTGCATCTGAAAGAAGTCAACAAGGAAGGCCTGCTCACCGGCCTCGATCACCTCAACA
This sequence comes from Betaproteobacteria bacterium, assembly GCA_020049245.1. Lineage (GTDB taxonomy): Bacteria > Pseudomonadota > Gammaproteobacteria > Burkholderiales > Thiobacillaceae > PFJX01. The sequence continues at coordinate 10,773 of JAIFLB010000089.1, forward strand.
TCGTTTGAACCGCCGCGCCCGCAAATCGCCGGCGCGGTGTGTGGTTACAACGAAGCGGTCAAAATGCTGTGGTCACAACGTCTTGTCGAGATATGTCCGCACCATATCAAGCAACAGCGCATCTTTGCCATTGAAGAAATGGTCGGCTTTCGGCGCCATCATCTGGCTTGATGCGGCATTCGCCTGCAAGCCTTTGGCGCGTGTCTTGGCAGAAGTCAGCACCTGCGGCAAATCGTTCTCGCCGTATAAATCCAGCACCGGGAATTTCAGCTTGCTGTAATCCAGCGCTGCCGGTGCGCCGATGGCGACCCAGGCAGCCAGGTCGGTCTTTGTGTGTTGCCAGTACGATCTTTTGATAACCCTTGGCGCGCATGAAATCGATGGCGGTTTTGATTCGTTCGGCGGCTTCATCAAACGTGGGCGGGTAGGACTCGCCCTTGGCATCAGCCTTCAAAACCGGCATCTGGATCGACAACGTGGCATAGCCATGTTCCGGCAGGTTCTGCCGCAATGGGCCAATCAGCCCCCAATCCGGATGCACGCCCATGCCGTGAATCACGATCACGCCAACGCCCGCTTTTGCTTTTGCCGCATCGGCTTCGGTGAACAGGGTAAGGAATTTGTGTCCGCTGGGAATCTCCAGCCAGACCGTGTCACCCACCATCACCGAGGGCGCTACTTCCTCGGCCCAATTCTTTTCACGCGCGTAATCGGCAGCAATCGCTGTCGTGGCGAAACCGATCGCCAAAGTAAAAACAGTCAGAAAATTGCTTAAACGCATGTCAACTCCTTGATTAATTAGAGATTGGGATTCTCCAGTCATCCCGCCCACAAGCTATAGGCCATTCGTACAGCCAGCACATAGAGTAGGCCGGCGAAAATTCGTTTCACCTGCTGCACCGGAAGTTGGTGCGTTGCGTGCGCGCCGAATGGCGCGGTCAGCCAACTCCC
>JAIFLB010000083.1:0-13236 GCA_020049245.1 Betaproteobacteria bacterium
TCAACGCTGGATACATGAAAGAGGGCTTGGCTCCGATCAAGGACACAGCAAAAGAAGCACGTGCGGAATCTCTTGCGATCGAGGCCAATCTGGAACTGGCGAGCGGTCAGGCTCGGATAAATTTGAAGGGGCGTTTTGAAAATCTGCCTGACAGTCTTGTGTTGTTATTGATCCATCCGACAGACGATGGACAAGATACCCGGATCGTACTGACCAGTGCGGCTCCCGGACATTATGTAGCACCTATGCTTGTGGAAGGTCATGCAGGAAAACGCCAGTGGATTATTGAACCTGTGAATCAGGACTGGCGAATGACAGGCGAACTTTCACTTCCGTTGAATGGCACGTTGAAACTTGGTAAAGATTCACTTCTCAACCCCCCGTAAGTGCTTTTATTAAAAAGGAGCAAAAAATGGACGTCGTGATGAAAGAACTGTTCGGTTCGGACATTGGCTTACTGAGCCTGTTCACCATTGGTTTTCTGATCGCCATGGGCTTGTTCATTTGGTTCAAGTTGTCACAGAAATCCCATGAGGGTGGCAAGTGATTTTCTGATGGTGTTTTATTTTGTTTGGCCAAAATGGGCTGACTTTTCGTCAGCCCATTTTTTTGTCCTGCTAATTAGCGTCATTGTTAAAGAAATTTACGAACCAAGTCGATATGCAAACAAGTCCACGGCGGTTTTGCCGTGTCGTAGCCCGATCTGAATTGAAAGTCCCAGCCATGCCCGATATCGCTACGAGTTCTGTACAGTCCAAAATTATTCTGACCATAACGTTTATTTTTGTAGCTGTTCTTGCGACTTCAACCTGGTTGACGGCTAATAATGAACGGTCTCTGGCTAAGGATATTGCGTTGGATAAAGCCAAAGTCATGTCGCAGTCCTACTTCGACGGTATCAATACGATGATGCTGACAGGCACCATGGATCAGCATGAGTCTTTGCGCAAGAAGGTCCTCTCGACGCCCGGGGTAAGTGATATTCGCATTGTTCATGCCCCCAACGTTCTCGATGGGGTGACGACTACCCCGAGCAAGCCGCGTGATGAACTGGATCAACGTGCACTGCAAGGGGAATCAGTCGACCAGTTCGGTGAAGATGCCAGCGGACGCTTTGTCACCATCCTGACCCCTCTGCCGGCGGTTGCCAATTACATGGGCACCAATTGTCTGACCTGCCACCAGGTTCCTCAGGGAACCGTGCTGGGCGCGGTTCGCATGACATACTCTTTGGAGCAATTGGATGGTGAGTTTGGCGGCAATCTGATGAAAGTGGCAGGTCTGAATTTGCTGTTGTCGATTCTGGGTATTGCTTTGGTCGTGTGGCTGTTGCGCGGTATCGTCATCTTGCCACTGTCACGGATGCGGGCTTCGATGCAGGCGATCGAGCAAAACTCTGATCTGACCCAGCGAATTCAGATAGACAGCAAAGACGAGGTCGGTTCGTTGGCACTAGCGATCAACGGCATGCTGGACAAGTTCGGTTCCAGCTTGGGTCTGGTCACGGAAACGTCGGAGCGCTTGTCCTCTGCTGCCGACAGGATTGCTTCTTCATCAAGTCAAACCGCCGAAGCGGCCGGTCAGCAATTGAATGAGGCGGAATCCATGGTGCATTCGATCGGTGATTTGAAACATATCGCTTCGGAAGCCGGCGATAGCGCTGCCCGGACCGTCGAAGCGTCGGTATACGCCGATAGCGAGGCCAGCAAAACCACACAAACGACGCGCGAAGCGATTGACGGCATTCTTTCCCTGGTTAGAGAAATTCAGCAGGCGGCTGAAGTGATCGAAGCGCTGGACCAGCGAAGCCAGAATGTGAGCGAGGTGCTTGATGTGATTAAAGGCATCGCTGAGCAGACCAACCTATTGGCATTGAATGCGGCAATCGAAGCCGCGCGAGCCGGCGAAATGGGCCGGGGTTTTGCTGTCGTGGCGGATGAAGTTCGCAAGTTGGCCAACATGTCACATGACTCAACCCGGAGCATCGACGAAATCGTCATGCAATTGAGGCAGGAAGCCAAGCGCGCCGTTCAGGTCATGCATGCCGCGCGTGAAACCGCTTCGCAGCATAGCCAGGCCTTGGGTCATGCGGTGGTGGGGCTGGATCAGATCGTGGTGCGAGTGTCGGATATTCGTGGATTGAATGCGGAGATGGAAAAATCGGTGCGCAGCCAGGTGAGCCTGACTGACAACGTCGATCAACGCGTCGCCATCATTGGTCAAATTGCCGAACGCACGGCCAAGGATGCGGCTGAAACTCGTGGCGTCGGCGATGAGTTGGTAGAGTTGGCGCGCGAACTGAAGTCCCTGGTCGGGCATTTCCGGTTGCGCTGACAACGCACTTGGTTAGTCGCTGGCGAACCCATTTCATCGCGGGGTTCGTCAACAGCGGCAAGCGATGGCACTATCTGTCCCCGTTCATGCCACGCTGGAAAGCAACATGTTGGGACCATCACATACTTCCCCTGATCTTCTGAAAGAACTCCGAGTGCGTGAGCGGCTGCTCAACGTCCTCCTTAGCCGAGTCCTGAAACGCCAATTGGCGCCTTCTGTTTATCAAGCCATCGCAGATTTGCGGCTCGGCTTCATTGCACTGCGCACACGTGAGTCACAAAGCCGTCGCAAACAGTTGATCGCATTGATTGACCAGCAGGAGCCGGAAGCGCTCAGCCAGATCATTCGGGCATTCAACCTCTATTTCAGTCTGATCAATATCGTCGAGGAAGTGGTGGCGCTCCATCAACGCCGGCTCGCGGTTCGTCAAGGCGCCAAGATGTGGCCGGGTTCGTTCCATGACACCTTGCACGCGCTGCATAGCCAGGGCGTGGGGGTGGCGGAAATGAAGCAGCTGTTTGGCCAATTGCGCTACCTGCCGGTGATTACCGCGCATCCTTCCGAAGCTAAACGACGCACCATCAAGGGCGCATTGCGAAATATTTTCCTGTCCATCGAGGCGCTGGATGATCCGCGCGTGCGCGGCATGTATCGCAATGAGGCGGTACGGCAGTTATCGAATCAGATCCATATCCTCTGGAACACCGACGAGGTGCGCGCCGGAAAACTGGATGTCAGCGACGAGATTCGTACTGGCCTGTCGTATTTTCCGTTGTCGTTGTTTCAGGCGGTGACCCAGGTTTATCGCAATTTCAACCGCGCCCTTGCGGATATTTACGGTCCCCAGGCGCCGCAGGAGGTCGGCTCGCCGAGCTTCCTGCGCTTCGGATCCTGGATTGGTGGTGATCGCGACGGGCATCCACTGGTCACCACCCAGGTCACTGCGATGGCCTGGCGCATGCAGGCGCAGACCGCTTATACGGAATATCTGCGTCGTCTTGAGCTGTTGAGTGATCAGCTTTCCTATTCGATCCGACTCTGCCGTCCCTCCGATGCCTTCATGGCTGATCTGGAACAGGATGTAGCGCAGGCGGGTGTCATGCTGGGCGCCAATGAAAAGCGCTATCTGCAGGAGCCGTATCGACGCAAGCTTGAAATCATGTGGCTGCGTATCCGACGCAATCTCGAGATAGCACAACGTGAGGATGACTTCAGTTCCGAGCAACCGGGTTATGCCAGCGATAAAGCGTTTCTGAAAGACCTGCATCTGATCCGCGATTCCCTGATCAGCCATGGCGACAGCGAAGTCGCTGATCGGGAAGTGCTGGATCTGATCGGGTTGGTCGAGACCTTTGGTTTTCATCTTCTGCAGCTCGATGTGCGGCAGGAATCCAAGCGGCACAGTCAGGCGGTGGCGGATGTGTTGCGTGCGGCGCTGGATGTCGACTACCTGGCGCTGGACGAGAATGAACGGCTGGCTTTGCTGAGCGACGCAATCGCCAATCCGAACGCATTGTTGTTTGATCCCGCCAGCCTGACGCCCGAAACGCAGGAAACCCTGCGCCTGTTCCAGCTGATTGCCCATGCACGGCGGACTTACGGCGCGGACTGTTTTGGTAAATATGTCATTTCAATGACGCATTCGGCTTCGCATGTGATGGAAGTCATGTTGCTCGCTTCGCAAGCCGGGCTGGCCGGGCGACTGGCGGGAAACTGGTTTTGCCATCTTGGCGTGTCGCCGTTGTTCGAGACCATCGACGATCTGCAACGCGTCGAAGCGGTATTGACCCAACTTTACCAACTTCCGGTTTATCACCAGTTGCTCGAAGCTGAAGGGCAGGGGCAGGAAGTCATGCTCGGCTACTCAGATTCGTGCAAGGACGGCGGCATCATGGCCTCGGCCTGGAATCTGTATGACGCGCAGAAGCGGATTGTCGCGGTATCGCAGGCAGCCGGCATTCCCTGCCGCATGTTCCACGGGCGCGGCGGCACGCTTGGGCGTGGCGGCGGCCCGACCTACGAGGCGATTCTGGCGCAGCCCGCAGGCACGGTGCGCGGCCAGCTGAAGCTGACCGAACAGGGTGAAGTCTTGTTTTACAAGTACAACAACATGGAAACGGCGGTTTATGAATTAACACTGGGCGTCAGCGGGCTGATGCGCGCCAGCAGTCATCTGATTGGCAGCATTCAGCCAGACCGCAAGGATTATCTCGGCATCATGGACGAGATCGCTCACGCCGGCGAACGGCATTACCGCATGCTGACCGAGAGCACGCCCGGTTTCCTGGATTACTTTTACGAAGCTACGCCGGTGCGCGAAATCGGCTTGATGAATATCGGTTCACGTCCATCACACCGCAAGCAGGGCGACCGCTCGAAGGACTCGGTGCGCGCCATCGGCTGGGTGTTTGCCTGGGGCCAGTCGCGTCACGCATTGCCGGCCTGGTACGGTATCGGCGCAGCCTTGGAGAGCTGGCGCGGCAACGATCTGTCGCGACTGGCCAAGTTGCAGCAGATGTATCTCGACTGGCCGTTCTTCCGTACTTTGCTGTCGAATGCGCAAATGGCGTTGACCAAGACCGACATGAATATCGCCCGCGAGTACGCCAGCCTGTGCCTTGATCCGGCCAGCGGCAAGCGAGTGTACGAAACCATCCGCGAAGAGTACCTGCGCAGCGTTCGGCAAATCCTCAACGTGGCCGATATCCAGACCTTGCTGGAGGAGTCGCCAGAACTGGCTATTTCGCTGAATCAGCGCAATCCGTATCTCGATCCGTTGAATCACATCCAGGTTGTGTTGCTACGCAAGCTGCGCCGCGACGAAACGGTCGACAGCCCCTGGCTGGAGCCTTTGTTGCGCTCGATCAACGCTATTGCCGCCGGCATGCGCAACACCGGTTGACCGATTTTGCTGCGTCCGATCATCAAGATAGTGCGTCTGACCAGCCTGGTTCTCACCGGGGTGGCGACAGCGATGTTCCTTTATCAACGCATGGACCGCGCCGCCCGCGACCGGCAATTGTTGGGTTGGGCCGGCAAGCTGATGCGTATCCTGAACATCTCGTTGCGTGTCAGCGGCTCACCGCCGGCCGGCGGTGCGGTGCTGGTGGCGAATCATGTTTCCTGGTTGGATATTCACGTTCTGCACAGCCTGTTACCGGTTCGCTTTATTTCGAAAGCGGAAGTCCGTGATTGGCCATTGTTTGGTCAGCTGGCGAAGGCCTCCGGCACGTTGTTCATCACGCGCGAAAAAAAGTCGGACGCGATCCGGGTCAATCAGGAAATGGCGGCCGAACTCGAAGCCGGTGAATGCCTGGCCTTTTTTCCGGAAGGCACAACCTCGGATGGCCAGGAAATGCGCACCTTTTTCCCGTCCTTGTTTCAACCTGCGGTTGATGCCGGATGTCCGGTGATTCCGGCTGCCATCCGCTATCGTGATCTTTCCGGCGGTCCCTGCCTGGAGGCGGCGTATCACGGTGATATGACGCTGCTGGGTTCGTTCTGGCGGATCGCCAAACTGCCTGGTCTGGTGGTCGAAGTGACGTTCCTGCCGGCGCTACTGAATAACGGTAACCATAGACGGGAACTGGCAAAACAGGCTGAAGCCGCGATCCGTTCCGCGCTGGGAATGCATTAGCAACCTGCAGTCAGCAACCTGCAACTAGCAACCTGCGATGACGCGTCAGCCTGGTTTGTTGCGCGCTGTGCAGCGCACCTGAAAACACTGTTCGTCATCCAGCCGGAAAGCGGTCAAGGCGCCGCCCCAGAGGCAACCGGTATCCAGCGCGATGACATCTTGCCGCACCAGCAGACCGAGGGTCGACCAGTGACCGAACAGGATGCGTACATCAGTGCTGGCGCGGCCGGGGAAATCGAACCACGGCGTCAGGCCGGGCGGTATCGAATCGAGCCCCAGTTTGTGCTGGAATTCGAGACTGCCATCCGAATGCAGGAAGCGGGTGCGGGTCAGGCAATTGGCGATGAAGCGCAGGCGTTCCTGGCCGCGCAGGTCAGGCGACCAGTAGCGTGGCTCGTTGCCATACATCTGGACCAGAAAGCTGCGCCAATCAGGGCCGCGCAACGCGGTTTCCAGTTCATGCGCCAGGCGCTCGGCCTGCGCCGCGCTCCATTGCGGCGGCAGGCCGGCGTGCAGCATCATCCACTCGCCTTCGCGATGCAGCATCGGACGCTGCCGCAGCCAGTTCAGCAATTCGTCACGGTCGGGCGCGGCCAGAATCATGTCCAGCGTGTCCTTCCGATGTGGCTGCACGAAACCTTCCGCAACCGCCAGCAGATGCAGATCGTGATTGCCGAGCACAGCGGTGACACAGTCATCGTGCGCCATACACCAGCGCAACACCGCCAGCGAATCCTCGCCCCGATTGACCAGGTCGCCGGTGATCCAGAGGCGATCGCGGCTGCGATCAAAATTCAGCGCGGCAAGCAGTTCTTCCAGCGCGGTATGGCAGCCCTGGATATCGCCGACCACATAGGTGCTCATGCTTCATCCTCGGTGGTATCTGCCTCGCTACTCTGCAGGGCCATCAGCGGCCGCATCGTGGTGAGCAGGTTGGCGAACAATTGTGGATGCAGCTTTTCCTGATCGGCGAGCAATTGCTTCATATGCATGCGCTGCATCGGCATTGAAAAACAGGCCGGACAGTTTTCGAAGATCACTGGCAGTCCGGCGTTTTTCGCGAAATCACGGGTTTGCCGCTCGCGCGCATAGATCAATGGCCGAATTACCCGGATATCGCCGGCATCGTTCAGGTAATGCGCCTGCATGGTACGCAGCTTGCCGCCAAAGAAGGCGCTCATCAGGAAACTTTCCGCCAGATCGTCGAGATGCTGCGCCAATGCCAGCACGTTGTAGCCCTGCTGGCGGGCTTGCGCATAAAGGATGCCGCGCCGCATGCGCGAGCAATAGGCACAGAACGAGGTGCCTTTCATATGCGTTTCGGCCTGTTCCAGAATGGGTTGCGATTCGTAGAAATACGGCACGCCCAATGCAGCCAGATAGGCTTTCAAGGGTGATGGATCGAACTCCGGCGATTGCGGATCGACTGTGCAGCAGGCGAGTTCAAACTTGATCGGCGCCTTCCTTTGCAGATGCAGCAGGATGTGCAGCAGCGACAGGCTGTCCTTGCCGCCGGACAGACCGAGCAGAATGCGGTCGCCATCGCGGATCATCGTGTAATCGCCGATCGCCCGGCCAGCGGCGGAAAGCAGTGAACGCGAGGGCGTGACGGGAGTGATGGGAGTGACGGGCTGCATCGTCACAGCAACGGTTTCAGCAGGGATGCGAGCTGCGCTTCGTTGACGCTGCCAGTCAGGGTTGCAACGGCATTGCCCTGGCGATCAAACAATACGGTGTAAGGCAGTCCGCCACGCTGATTGCCGGCGCTGTGTGATAGCGCGGCGGCTTGATCGTTGCCGAGCAGAATGGGGTAATTCATGCCGACCTGTTGAACATAAGCGCCGACCTTGTCGGCGTCGTCAAGCGCGATGCCGATGAATTGCAGGCCTTGTCCGCCCAGCCGATCCTGCATGCGGATGAAGTCGGGAATTTCCTTGCGGCAGGGCGGGCACCAGGTTGCCCAGAAGTTTGCCACGACGATTTTCCCACGCCATTGTTCGAGCGCTTGCGAGCGGTTATTCAGGTCAGGTAGTTGCGTCGCCCAGAAGGCGGACGGGCGTACCGCTTCCGGCGCGCCGACCAAGGCGTCGACCGGCTTCGCCCAGTATTGCTGGCCTGCCATCGTCGCACCGAAGCCGATGGCAACGGCCAGCATAGCCAATCTGGGGGATTTCATCGCGCTGTCAGCGAGTCGCGGCGGAGCTCAGGGCAACGCTTTATTCAGGCTGGCGAGAAACTTCTCCGCCGGTTCATAGCCGACCACGCGATAAGCGATTTCATTACCACTCTTGTCAAAGAACACGATGCCGGGCGGGCCGAACAGTTTGAAGCGAGCCAGCAACGCCTTGTCATCGGCACTGTTTGCGGTGACGTCGGCCTGCAGCAACAGCACGTCCTTCAGCCTGGCCTGGACGTTGGCGTCGGTGAAGGTGAAGTTCTCCATTTCCTTGCACGACACGCACCAGTCAGCATAGAAGTCGAGCATCACGGCACGGCCGCCGGAGCCCGCGATGGCGGCATCGAGTTCGGCAACGTTCTTCACTCGCTGGAAGGCCAGGTGCGCCTTCTCCTGCGCGACGCCAGTGCCGCCGCCCTGATACACCGACAAGGGTTGCAGCAGATCGCGGCTGCCACCCATCGCACCCAGCAACAGCGCAATACCGGCGACCAGCGACATCATGCCGACACCTTTCCAGAAGCGGGCCAGGCCCTTGGCGTTGACCGCCAGCGGTTCCAGCGCATGCAGGAACATCGAAGAGATGATCAGCAACGCAGCCCACAACAGCATTTGCGCAACGCCGGAAATCACCGGCGAGATCAGCCAGATCGCCACCGCCAGCAAGGCGACACCGAAGAAGCGCTTGACCCCGTCCATCCAGCCGCCAGCTCGCGGCAGCAGGGCGCCAGCCGATAGACCGATCAGCAGCAACGGCACGCCCATGCCAAGGGCAAGCGAGAAGAGCGAAACGCCGCCAAGTACCACATCGCCAGTCTGACTGATATAGAGCAGCGCGCCAGCCAGCGGCGCGGCAACGCAGGGGCCAACGATCAGTGCCGAGATAGCGCCCATCACGAAAACACTGGTGAAGCGGCCACCCTGAATGCGGTTGCTGGCTTCGGTGAAACGGCTTTGCAGGAAGCTGGGCATCTGCAATTCAAAGAATCCGAACATCGACATCGCCAGCGCGACGAAGATCGCCGCCCCGGCGCCGAGCGCCCAGGGGTTTTGCAGCGCGTTGGAAATCAGCGTGCCGGAAAGCCCGGCGGCAACCCCAGCCATCGCGTAGGTGACCGCCATGCCGAGCACGTAGGCCAGCGACAGCATGAAGCCCTTTCGCTTGGTGATCTGCTGGCCCTGGCCGACGATGATGCCGGACAGAATGGGGATCATCGGGAACACGCAGGGCGTCAGCGACAGCAGCAGGCCGAAGCCGAAGAAGCTGATGATCACCAGCCAGTAATTGCCGCCTGCCAGGATGGCGGTGACTTGGCCGGTATCGGAGATGTCCTCGGCGGCTGGTTTAGCTGCAGCGGCTTCCGCGCTGACCGCAACCGGAGTTGCGGTCAGATCGACGGTAAGGGCTTGATCCAGTGGCGGATAACAGATGCCGTTGGTGCTGCAACCCTGGTGCGAAGCTTCCACCTGCAAGGTCTTGGTGCCTGCGGGAACGCCGGTCAAGCGAACTACGCCGTTGAAGGAATCGTAGTAGACGAACATCTTGCCGAAATTGGGATCGTCCTTTTCCTTGGCAGCCGGCAGATCGATGCCGGCGACTTGAATGCCGGCTGGGTCGGTCACCTTGAAGGTGATCTTGTCGCGATACAGGTAGTAGTCTTTGGCGATGGTGAAGCGGGCTTCGAGATTGCCATCGGCGCGTGGAACAAGCTGCAGCTTGAAAGCTTCTTCCGGCGGCAGGAATTCGGGTTCATCGTTGCCACCCATGAATCCGCTGCTGAGTGATTGCAGCCTGGCCAGTACCTCCGGGCTTTGTTGTTGCAATGCAGCGGGAGCGGCTTGAACCGGTTTCGCTGGGGAATCGGCGACGGTTGTCGGTGCTGAACTTGCAGACGCGCTACTTGTGGCGGCAATGGTGGCCACGCTGTCTTGCGGCGGGTAGCAGACGCCGACGTCGGCGCAGCCCTGGAATTCCGCTTTCAGTTTGAATGTTTTTGGGATGCCATCGGCATACTGGAACGGGACATTGACTTTGATGTCACCACGATACGTTTCCACCCGGCCGAAGTACTCATCCTGCTTGACCTTGCCCGCCGGCAGCACCACTTCTCCCAGCTTGACGCCGTTGTCGGCGGAAAACCGGATCTTGTCGCGATACAGATAGTAGTTGGGCGCGATCTGAAAACGGGCCTCGACTCTGCCCGGTTCGATCTGTCTGGCGGAATAGAGAAAGGCCTTTTCCGGTTCCAGCAAATCTTCCTCGGCGTAAACGAAGCCGGACAGCAACAACGCGAGGGCAAGCAGAAAACGCATGGCAAAAACTCCGATCAGGGCTGGGGCATGGATTGCTCGCAAGAAGCGGCAACCCAGTTCAAATAGTCAGGCAGGCCCTGGGCGACTTCCAGGGCGACAATTTCCGGCAAGGCATACGGGTGCTGCTGCCGAATGTAGGTTTCCAGGGCGGGATAAAGTTCCGCCGTAGTCTTGATGATCAGCGGAACTTCCCCATCTTCCTGCACGTCATCCTGCCAGCGATACACCGATTGGCAGGCTGCAAGAATATTGACACAGGCCGCCAAGCGCATTTCCACCAAGCTTCTCGCCAGTTTGCTAGCGGTCTCGGCATCAGGCAGAGTGGTCATAACGAGACGGATGGCAGTCACAGGAAAAAGGCAGAAGCGCATGAGATTTGGGTTCGCGGGCATTATAGCCGTCGCTATTCCAGCCCTGGAAATAGTGGGTATCTACCTGGTCGGGAGTCGTATGGCGGCGATGATCGTCGGTGGCATGGTGATCAATCAGGAGCGGGCCAGCTTCATGCCGCGTTTACAGCAAGCGATGGCGCAAGGTCACTCGCCATTCGGCCTGCTCTGGGCTAGCGGTCGGCGATTCCTGGCGGGGGTTCTGCTGATTGTTCCCGGTCCGATGAGTGATTTCATCGCGCTGATATTGTTGCTGTGGCCGCGACCGAAACTGGCGCCGTTGGATCCTTTGGGACGAAATCAAGCCGACTCGACGCGACCGCAAGGACCGGTGCGCGAGAAATCCGGCGAGGCGAGTGGCGATGTGATCGAAGGCGAGTTTCGCCGCGAGGATTAGTTGCCGCTGGGTTCAATCCAGCTGCGCTTTCAAATGCCGCAACGCGACCAATGAAGCGGCGGCCGCCGGGATGGCGACCAGGATGCCGACGAAGCCGAACAACTGACCAAAAGCCATCAACGCGAAGATCACCGCCACCGGATGCAGGCCGACGCGTTCGCCGACCAGCCAGGGTGTGACCGCCATGCCTTCAAGCAATTGGCCGATCAGGAACACCCCCCAGATCGGCAGCAGACCGGCCAGGCTGCCGAACTGAGCCAGCCCCGCCAGGCTGCCCAACAAGACGCCGACCACGACGCCAAGATAGGGCACGAAAACCAGAATGCCGCTAATCAGGCCCACCGCAAGCGCGTAATCCAGCCCAACCAGCCAGAGCGCGCCGCTATAGAAGACGCACATCACGAGGATCACCAGCACCTGGCCGCGCACGAATTCGGACAGCACAGCGTCGATTTCCCGCGCGATAGTGAGCGTCTTCGGCTTCAAGCGATCAGGAATCCAGTCCGCCAGATTCGCCATGATGTGGTCCCAGTCACGCAGCAGGTAGAACAGCACGACCGGCACCAGCAGCAGATTGGCGATGAAGCCAAGGATGGCAAGGCCGCCGTCGGTCAGTTTGGGCAGGTAGCGGGTCAGTTGCGACAATTCGGCGACATGCTGTTTCAGCCAGGTCAGCACCTGTTCCTTGTCCTGCATCAGGTCGATGCCGAAGGTGCTGGTCAGCCAAGGCAGCAGGGTCTGGCCGCCCCATTCGAGCACTTTTGGAATCTGCTGCATCAGCAAGCGCGTTTCGGCCTGCACCAACGGCGCCAGGATCAGCGCCAGCAGCACGAAGATCAGCACCAATCCAAGCAAGACGACGACGGTGCCAAGTGTGCGGCCGAGGCGGCGCTTGCCAAGTTTGCGTCCTTCCAACCGATCGACCAGCGGGTCGAACAGGTAGGCCAGGGCGGCGGCGAGCAGGAAGGGCGCCAGTATCGGCGCCAGCAGGTAGACCAGATAGGCGCCCGCGGCGCCGACCGCGAGGTAGGGGAGCCAGCGGGTGGCGGTGGCGGAGGTCGGGGGTTCATTCAGCATGTGGGCTAGAATAGCACCGTTTTTTTACTGCTCAGATGGCGTTCCCGTGACCTCCCAAACCTCTTTGTCATACCGCGATGCCGGCGTCGATATCGATGCCGGCGATTCCCTGGTGGAGCGCATCAAGCCGCACGCCAAACGCACGCTGCGCCCGGAAGTGCTGGGCGGCATCGGCGGCTTTGGCGCGTTGATGGAACTGCCGAAAAACTACAAGGAACCCGTGCTGATTTCCGGCACCGACGGCGTCGGCACCAAGCTGAAACTGGCGTTCCAGATGAACAAGCACGACACCATCGGCCAGGACCTGGTCGCGATGAGCGTCAACGACATTCTGGTGCAGGGCGCCGAACCGCTGTTCTTCCTCGATTACTTCGCCTGCGGCCATCTCGATGTCGATGTCGCCGAGCAGGTGGTTGCCGGCATCGCCACCGGCTGTACGTTGTCCGGCTGCGCGCTGATCGGCGGCGAAACGGCCGAGATGCCCGGCATGTATCCAGCCGGCGAATACGATCTGGCCGGTTTCGCGGTCGGCGTGGCAGAAAAATCGCGTTTGATCAGCGGCCGCGACATCGTGCCCGGCGACGTCATCCTCGGCCTTGCCTCCAGCGGCCCGCATTCGAATGGCTACTCGCTGGTGCGCAAGATCGTCGAAGTCAGCGGCGCCGACCTGGCGTCGGATTTCAACGGCCGCACGCTGGGCGAAACCCTGCTTGAACCGACCCGCATCTATGTCAAACCGCTACTGGCGTTGATGCAGGAAATCACTGTCAAAGGCATGGCTCACATCACTGGCGGCGGCATCACCGGCAACGTCCCGCGCGTGCTGCCGGACAACGTCACAGCCGTCATCCATGCCGATGCCTGGGCCTGGCCACCCGTGTTCCAGTGGCTGCAGGCGCAAGGCAACGTCGCC
>JAIFLB010000083.1:13276-17072 GCA_020049245.1 Betaproteobacteria bacterium
GCCCAAGGCGAGACGGTTTACCGCCTCGGCGAAATCGCCGCGCGCACGCCGGGGCAGGAACAGACCGTCATCGTCTGATGCGGGTCGTCGTCCTCATCTCCGGCCGCGGCAGCAATTTGCAGGCCTTGCTGGAGGCCGCTCTGCCGGTCGAGTTCGCCTGCGTGATCAGCAACCAGACGGCGGCCCAGGGTCTGGAAATCGCCGCCGCGCATGGCGTGCCGACGCGGGTTCTGAATCATCGCGATTACGCCGATCGCGCCGCGTTCGATACCGCCCTGGCGGCGGAAATCGATCTGCATGCACCTGATCTGGTCGTCCTCGCCGGCTTCATGCGGGTGCTCTCCGACAGCTTCGTGCGACATTACGAGCGCCGCCTGATCAACATTCACCCCGCCCTGCTGCCCGCTTTTCCCGGCCTCAACACGCACGAGCGGGCGATCGCCGGTGGCGTGAAACTGCACGGTTGCACGGTGCATTTCGTCACCACGGAAGTGGATGCCGGCCCCATCCTGGTCCAGGCAGCGGTTCCGGTCCTGCCGGCGGACACCCCGGCCAGCCTGGCCGCCCGGGTACTCCGCCAGGAACACCGCATCTTTCCGCTGGCGCTGCGCTGGATCGCGCAAGGGCGCCTGGTGTGGCGGGCGGATGGTGGCGTCTACGCCGATGGTCTTGCGGAGGCCGCCTCCGCAGTTCTGGTTTCGCCGAACGAATGACGATACCCCGCGCCAGACGCTCGCTCCTCCTGGTACCGCTGCTCCTGCTCGGCGCCTATGGCCTGATCCAGACTCTGGACGCGCCGACCGAAGAGCACGTCAGTCCGTTAGCCGTGACGCAAATCGCAGCGCCCGACACCGCGCGGATTCCGCCAGCATTGCCGGCCAAGTCGGTGCCAGCGCAGCCTCCGCTCAACGCGAGCGCGCGGCGCGCTCCTGCCGCACCACTCGCCAGCGCGGTCCCCGCGTCGCCAAGCGGAGAGACTGCGACGCCACCGGTTGTGGTCGAAACAACCCGTGTTTTCAGCGCCGCCGTCGCGGCCGAACCGGTCGCAAAATCGCTCCAGGCAGTGGCGGCACCGCGTCCGCAGTCGCTCGCGCCCGCAACACCCACGCTCGTTGCGACGCTTCCGCGCAAACCGCTCGACCGCTTCACGCTGCGCTATGCCGTTTATTACGGCGAGGATGGCATCCGCCTGGGCGACGCGATCTATGAGTGGCGGCTCGCCCAAGGCCGCTACAGCCTGGTCAGCACCGCCGAGGCGAAAGGGGTCGCGTCGCTCTTCCTCAGAGGCAAGATCATCCAGACCAGCGAGGGGCGCGTCACCTCCGCCGGCCTCAAGCCGGAGCGCTATTGGTTGATCCGCAAGGGGCAAAAGCGTGATGTGGCGGACTTCGACTGGAACCTCGGCCGCTTGCAACTGGGCGCGGAATCTCTGGAATTGCCCGTCGGCAGCCAGGACCTGCTGAGTTTCGCCTTCCAACTGGCGCTGACGGCGGACGCGAATATGGCGCCGTGGCGGCTTTGGGTGACCAATGGCCGCAAATTGCGCGATTACCAGTTCCGCATCCTTGGCCGCGAGCGACTCAAGATCGCCGGAGAGGAAGTGGACACCTTTCACTTGCGCGGCAGCCATGCTGATGAGGACAACCTCGATGTCTGGCTGGCGCCCGCGCGTCAGTGGCTGCCAGCGCGCATCCGTACCCTCGACAACAAGGGCAAGGTGACGCAAATGAACCTGGAGGAAGGCGGCTAGCGGGATGCCCCGTGTCAGGCGCCGATGCCCAGCGCTGCCCGGGTTTCCAGCGCGAGCGCGAGAGCGTCAGCAAGGTCCGGCGCGAGACAGTTGTAATGACCCATCTTTCGACCCGGCCGTGCTTCCGCCTTGCCGTAAAGGTGCAGTTGCACGCCGGGGTGCCGTAGCAGCGTGTTCCAGTCGGGTTGTGGCGTCCAGACATCGCCGAGCAGGTTCACCATGACCACCGGCGACAGTAGACGCGGGTCGCCCAGCGTCAGGCCGCACAGGGCGCGTACCTGTTGCTGGAACTGGTCGGTGGCGCAGGCATCCAGCGTGTAATGGCCGCTGTTGTGCGGGCGCGGCGCCATTTCATTGAACACGATGCGGCCAGGCGTGTTTTCGTTACTGGCATTTGCCTCTCCGCGCAGGAGAAAGAACTCTACTGCCATCACGCCGACGTAATCGAGGCCGTGCGCGAGGCCGGCAGCCATGCGGCGCGCGTCATCCGCCAGTTTTTCCGGCACCCGCGCCGGCACGATGCTGATATCCAGAATGCCGTCGCGATGCTGGTTTTCCGCCAGAGGGAAGAAGGCAATTTCATCCGCCTGATTGCGCGCCAGGACGACCGAGACTTCGCGTTCGAGTGGTAAAAAACCCTCTAATAGACAGGGCACGTTGCCGAGTTCGGCAAACGCCGCGGCAAGTTCATCCAGGCTGTTCACCCTGGCCTGGCCTTTGCCGTCGTAGCCCAGTCGGCGGGTTTTCAGCAACGCCGGGGCGCCGATCTCGTGCCAGGCTTGTGCCAGATCAGCTTCGCTTTCGATATTGGCAAATGGTGCCGTATCGCAGCCGAATTCGCGCGCCCGCGATTTTTCCATCAATCGATCCTGCGCTACCGCCAGCGCTTGCGGTGATGGCGCGACCAGACAATGCTTGGCCAGCATGTCCAGGCTGGTGGCGGGCACATTTTCGAATTCAGTGGTCACCGCATCGCACAGGCTGCCCATGCGCAGCAATGCGACCGCATCGCGGTAATCGGCTTTCAGATGCACATTGGCAACCTGGCCGGCCGGGCTTGCCGGGTCCGGGTCGAGGACAACGACCTGATACCCCATGACTTTCGCGGCCAGCGTGAACATGCGGCCAAGTTGGCCGCCGCCGAGGACGCCGATGGTTGCGCCGGGCAGGATCATGATGTGCTGCCTGGTGGTGTGTGATCCGGTAGCGTGGCGGCGAGAACGGTTTCGGTTTGCGCGCGACGGAAATCGAGCAGGCGGGTACGAATCTCGGGAAATTCGCTGGCCAGCATCGCAGCGGCAAACAGCGCTGCATTGGCCGCGCCGGCCGGGCCGACAGCGAAAGTGGCGACCGGAATCCCCTTTGGCATTTGCGCAATCGAGAGCAGGGAATCGAGACCGGTCATGAATTTCGACATCACCGGCACACCGAGTACCGGCAGATGCGTCTTGGCCGCAACCATGCCGGGCAAATGCGCCGCTCCGCCGGCGCCGGCGATGATGCAGCGCAAGCCGCGCGATTCGGCAGTGGAAGCGTAGTCAAACAGCAGGTCCGGCGTGCGGTGGGCGGAAACCACGCGTTTTTCGAACGGAACGGCAAGTTGGCTGAGCAGCGAAGCGGCTTGGCTCAGCGTGTCCCAATCACTGGTGCTGCCCATGATGAGACCGACAAGAGGTGAAGACATGATCGTTCAGGCCAAAAATGGTGGGCGAGGTCTGCATGATACCGGCACTCGCCAGGCGAGAAAAAACTGTAAAAATTCTCGACAAAAAGAAACGCCGGCATCAGCCGGCGTTTCAGGGTGCTCAGGATATTGCTTAGTTGATGCTGATTCTGCCGGCGTTGGCACGACGACGCAGCTTCAGACCAACTACGCCAAGGCCAGCAGCAAGCAAGGCCCAGGTTTCGGGTTCCGGAACGGCCGTCACGCTAATGGCGCCGCTGTATAAACCGCCCAAGGTGCCGTTAGCAATGCCGGTAATGTTGAGGTAGTAGGAGCCCGCTGCACTTGCACGCCAGGTCAGATCGAGCGAACCCGGGCCGCCG
>JAIFLB010000163.1 GCA_020049245.1 Betaproteobacteria bacterium
AGTAGGTGCCGAAGCGGATATTGGTTTCCGGCTTGCCGACGCCGGCATGCGCGTTCTTGCCGAGGCCGAGCTGGCGTGAAATCCACTTCGCAGTGGCCGGCATGATCTGCATCAGGCCCTGGGCGCCGACACTGGAACGCGCGTAATCGATGAAGCGCGACTCCTGACGCATCAGGCCAAACACCCAGGCCTCATCGAGCTCATTTTCCTGCGCATAGGCGCTGGCCAGATCGCGGTAGGGGGCGAGGTAGCGCAGGTCGAAGTCATGCTCGTCGCGGGTTCTTTCGGCGGTGGCGATGGCGCGGTCATACCATTCCTCTAGCCGCGCCAGTTCCGCGCAACGCCCAGTTCCATTCTTCCAACGCGTTGCCCTGGTCGCCGAGCCGGCGCAGCAGAAGCGCGCGCCGGAGTCCGATGTTGGCCTCAGCAGCCTTCAAATCGTTCGGGGTGATCTTGTAGTCGGCGGGGCGCGCCTCCAGCTTTGCCGGCAGTTCTTCTTCCGCCAGCAGGCCGTAGTAATGAATCTCGCGTGACAGCTTGGCAAACAGCACGTTGGCCGGGTAGTGGGCGTTCATCGCCTTCAGCGAGCGTGCCTTCCAGTAACGCCAGACTGCTTCGTTCTGGGTCGCTTCCGGCATCGCTTCGATGCTGCGAAAAACTTCGATCCATTGTCCGGCGCGCAACGCGGCGCGCGCTTTCCAGGTGGCTTGAAGTTCGCTGCCGACGCTGCCGGCACGCGAAAACCAGCTCATCGCGCGGTTGTCATGGCGACGCGCGGCGTGCAGGCCGATCTGGCCCCAGCCGTAAGCCTGTTCAGCGGCGGAATATTTGTCCTGCTGTTGTTGCCAGAGGTTGGCGGCTTCTTCCGGCGAATTTTTCGCTATCAGGGTCAGCGCATAGAGCGCGGCTTCGCGTTGTGCACGCTGCGGCTCGGCCGCCGCGATCAACCTTGCCGGATCGCTCTTCGCTTGATTCAGCGCATTCGGCAGCATGCGTGCGTCATCCGGCAGGCGCGCATCGAGTTCACGCGCCAGGCGCAGATTGCCGTCATCCAGCGCCAGCCGGAGCCGCGCCAGCCGATCTTCCAGCGACAACAGACCGCGCTCGGCCAGGCTGTCGAAGATCGGTTCGCAGCTCGACGGCAGATCGCGCGCCGTGCGCCAGAGCGCGATACCGGCGTTGTCGGCTTGCGTTTTCTGGTTGACATCACCCGTCGCCTGACGGGCGCGCATCGCCAGGCAAAGCAGTTCCTGGTCGGGTTTGACAATTTCCGGGTAGTTGGCGAGGAATGTCGGCCAATCGGACAGCAGGCCATCCTTGCGCGCCAGCTCGGCGCGCAGCCGGTTGGAGAGTGGCGAATCAGCGTATTGCCGAATGAAAGCCAGCTGCGCGTTGTTGCCGGATGCCCGGTCGGCGGCGCTGTTGGTAACCTTCTCCGCCTTCAACTGCCAATACCGGATATACGGCGTCAGCAGATGGTCATCCGGAAACGTGGCCGCGATTTTTGCGAACTGCGCGCTCTTGCCTTTTTGAACCGCGTCGCGCGCGAGTTGGTAATCGGATTCCAGCGAAGCGTGCAGGTTGGCGCTGGCAAAAACGATGTTCAGGGTCAGAACCAGCAGTAAGAAGCGAGTGATCAATTGAGTCGATGCGGGACGAAGCGCCCACGCTGCCTTTTCGGAAAGGAGCGCACTTTACTCTTGCGCTCGACTCTGATTCAAACGCGGCGTGGCGGTTCCGCCCGCCGCGTTCGAATTACCGCTCGATTCAGTGGTCGGCCAGGCTGACGTTGACGTTGACTCGCACGCTGTTGCCAGGGTCGCGGCTCATGAAAGTCGTGTATTCCTGGCCCTGATAACGATAGGTCACATCGAAGCCGGTCAGCTTGCGGCTCCAGTTGTCGATCTCACGGCAACGCTGTTCGACGCGAACCCTCGGCTCGCTGCGTTGATAGTCGCGTGCATCGGCACGCCGATTGTCCGCATAGTGGTCGCCGGCAATGGCGCCGAGCGCCGCGCCGATCGCGGTCGCCGCTTTGCGTCCATCGCCTTTGCCGACGCTGTTGCCGAGCACGCCGCCGACGAGGCCGCCAAAAATCGCGCTGCCGGCATTGCTGTCACGCCGATTCGGCCGCTCGTAGCGATGCTCATAACGCACTTCCTCTTCCCAGCATTCGCGCCGGGGTTCATTGATGTCTTCGTACACCGGGGTGCTGGCAACCACCTTGGCGTAATCCTGGAAAGCACTGCCGACCGGGTGGCCGCTGGCCAGGCTGGGTGCGCTGTTGAGCAATGCCAGCAGCAACGCCGGAGCGATGAATTTACTGGTCTTGAACGGGTTTGATGTACGCATGATGTTTCTCCTTCGGGGTTCGGGTGTGTATGACAGTGCCGGGGCTAGTCGTCACGCTGACGGCGATTGCCAGGCCAGGCCGGGTATTCCGGCCGATCTTCTTCGTACTGACGTTTTTCATAACCGAAACCAAAACGGCTGTCGGGTTCGACAGAACGCTCCGGTTTGCGATTTGCATCGCTTCCCCGCCGGTTGTCTCGTTCGACATCGCGTCTTCCGGCATCCGGAAACGGGATGCGGATCGCTTCCTGAGCTGGAGCCGGCAACTGACGCAAACGATCCTGGAAGAATTGGCGCATCCGGACACGTTCTTCCGGGCTGGCTTCTTCCCAACGTTCACGCAGTTCTCGCCGTTCTTCAGCGCTGAGCTGGACGATCTTGAACGAGAATCGCGCCTGGCTGAATATCGCGCTATCGGCTTGATCCGCCAGAGCGGGTAGAGTCGGCAGCATCAGCAGCAGGGCGATCAACAGGTTGCGACGCATGGTTTTTCTCCTTTCCATGCTGCTCATGCTAGGCAGCTGGCGTAACACCGGGGTTTCCGGCGCGGGCTGATTTGTAACAAAGTGTTTCGGAGACAAGATTTTGAATCAACACCCAAGCAGCAGCGCAGACCAAACCCTGAATCTCCTGATCGTGGACGACGATGCCGGCATCCGCGATCTGCTTGCCGATTATCTGACCAAGCAGGGCATGCGCGTAGCGACCGCGCGCGACGGCAAGGAAATGGACGAAAAACTGGCAATTCAGGATCCGGATCTGATTGTGATGGATTTGATGATGCCGGGCGAAGACGGACTCAGCCTCACCCGGCGCGTGAAAGCGGCACGCGACGTGCCGGTGATCATGCTGTCGGCGCGCGGCGAGGACATCGACCGCATCGTCGGCCTCGAAGTCGGCGCCGACGATTACCTGCCGAAACCGTTCAATCCGCGCGAGTTGCTGGCCCGCATTCGGGCGGTTTTACGTCGTGGACAAGCCGGCAATGCGGCCCAGGAAGTAGGCGAAGTGGTGCGCTTCGGCCCGTTCGGACTCGATCTGGCGGCGCAGGCACTGTCGCGCGATGGCGTCGAGATTCCGCTGTCGCAAGCTGAATTCACGCTGCTCAAACTGTTTGTCGAACGGCCGAATCGCGCCTTGTCGCGCGATCAGATCATGGACAGCCTGAAAGGCTATGAACGCGACCCGTTCGACCGCTCGATTGACGTTCGCGTCACCCGGTTGCGCAAGAAACTGGAAGACGATCCGGCGAATCCGGTCTACATCCGCACCGTCTGGGGCCAGGGTTATCTGTTCTCGCCGAAGGGCAAATCGGTTTGACACTCTTTTTCAAACTGCTGCCGAAAACGCTTGTGCCTGAAACCCTGTTCGGGCGCACCGCCGCCGCCTTGCTGGTCGCCTTCCTGGTGTTCGAGGCGATTGCCTTCGGCGTCGTCTGGTTCATGGTGATCCAGCCGCTGGCGGCGCGTTCGGCCGACGATCTGGCGGCAAAAATCCTGCTTTCGGCGCAAACCTGGGTCGAATTGCCGCCGCAGACGCGCGCCGATTACGAAATGGAACTGGTATTTCGCCACGATCTCGCGCTGGCCGAAGTCAAGACCCGTTTGCCGCAAGCGGCGGAAGCGAATTATTTCGGTGATCTGATCGCTGCCGCGCTGACCCGGCGCGCCAATCAGGCGATTACGCTGAAACGCGGTGCCGATCCGGATTGGGACTGGCTGGAAATCCAGGTTTCCGACAAATTGCTGCGCGTCGGCTTCGACCGTCAACGCTATGCGCTGAAAGCGCCGCTGGCGGCGGTTGGCGTATTTCTGCTCGGCGCCTTGCTGACCGTGTTGACCGCGCTGTTCATGGTGCGCCAGGTCAGCCAGCGTCTGAAAAGCCTGGCTCTGAAAGCGGGAGAAGTCGGTCAGGGCCGCGCGCCCGAACTGTTGCCGGAAACCGGTGCCCACGAATTGCGCGAACTCACCATCGCGTTCAATCGCATGGCCGAGGAAGTGCAGGCGCTGCTGGAAAACCGCACCGTGTTGCTGGCTGGCGTCAGCCACGATCTGCGCACCCCGATCACCCGCTTGCGCCTGGCGTTATCGTTACTCGACGACGCCGACGCGACGCTGGTGAAGCGGATGGAACACGATCTCGACGAGATGAATCAGCTGATCACCGACATGCTGGTGTTCGCCCGTTCGTTGAAAGTGGAAACCCTGCATGAGACCGACCTGGCGCGGGTGCTGACCGATCTGGCGACCCAGGCGGCGCTGCTCGGCCCGGTCGAATGGCAGGCCGGGCCGGCTTGCGTGGTGCCGGTGGGGGAGGCGGCGTTGCGCCGGATCGTGGGAAATCTGCTGGAAAATGCGCGCCGCTATGGTCAGGGCGCGCCGGTCACGCTGACGCTGGCATGCAAGCCGGAGGAAGTGCGGATCGGGGTGCTGGATCGTGGCCCCGGGATTCCACCTGAACAGCGCGAGGCGGTGTTTCGGCCGTTTACTCGACTGGAAACCTCACGCAGCCGGGAGGCGGGAGGCAGCGGCCTGGGTCTGGCGATTGCGCGGCAGCTCGCCGATGCCTATGGCTGGCGGATTGTGTTGTCGGACCGCGAAGGCGGCGGCCTGAGCGCAACCCTGATCATTTCATGTGGTACTTGAACACCATCACTTCCATATTCAGGAACGACAAGCTGGTGATCGAGAGCCGACGTGTTTGCGTGCGCACGACATGGCGAGCGGAATCAGTGGCTTTGCGAATACGGATGGTCAGACGTGGGGTCAGGTTGAGGGTCATGGCGGTTTCCTGGTGGGTTCCTTTCTCTCCGCCATGACTTTGCAATATGTGTGCCGCTCCTCCGGATGCTGAAAAATTATAAAAAACAATGAGTTGGCGTTTTATTTCCGGGCTTGTGGAAAAGCGGCGGCGAAACCTTGTCCACCCCGACGGAATTCTGACAGCGCCGGCGGTTTCACTTCGCTCTGGGTCAGCAGGGATTTGTTACTGCTGTTCTTGCGGATGTTTAAGCAGCCTCGCTGCACCCCGGGGAGCAGGTAAAATCCGCGCTCCTCAAATTGACATGCACTCCCCATGCCTGCTTTCCAGGACATCATTCTCACGCTCCAGAAGTTCTGGGGCGATCAGGGCTGCACTCTGCTGCAACCCTACGATTTAGAAGTCGGCGCCGGCACCAGCCATACCGCCACGTTCCTGCGTTCGCTCGGGCCGGAGCCCTGGAAAGCCGCCTACGTGCAACCGTCGCGGCGGCCGAAGGATGGCCGCTACGGCGAAAACCCGAACCGTCTGCAGCACTACTACCAATTCCAGGTAGTGTTGAAACCGGCGCCGGAAAACATCCTGGAGCTGTATCTGGGTTCGCTCGAAGCGCTCGGCTTCGACTTGAAGCAGAACGACATCCGCTTTGTCGAGGACGACTGGGAAAACCCGACGCTGGGCGCCTGGGGGCTGGGCTGGGAAGTCTGGCTGAACGGCATGGAAGTCACCCAGTTCACTTATTTCCAGCAAGTCGGCGGCATCAATTGCAAGCCGATCACCGGCGAAATCACCTATGGCCTGGAACGTCTGGCCATGTATCTGCAAGGCGTCGATAACGTGTTCGACCTGGAATATTCGCCCGGCGTCAGCTATGGCGATGTGTTCCACCAGAACGAGGTCGAGCAGTCGACCTACAACTTCGAGCACAGCGACGTCGAATTCCTGCTCACCGCGTTCAACGCCTACGAGCGCAAGGCCAAGGAGTTGATGGAATCGCAACTCGCTTTGCCGGCTTACGAACAGGTGCTGAAGGCGGGACACAGCTTCAACCTGCTCGATGCGCGCGGCGCCATTTCGGTGACCGAACGCGCCGCCTATATCGGCCGCATTCGCAATTTGGCGCGCAGCGTGGCGCAGAGCTACCTCGATTCGCGCGCCCGCCTCGGCTTCCCGATGGCGCCGAAAGCGTGGGCGGAAGAAGTGTTGGCGCAGATCGAGAAGAATGAAAAGAAGGCGGCATGAGCATGCATACCGAGAATCTGCTGGTTGAACTGTTCGTTGAAGAGCTGCCACCGAAGGCGCTGAAGAAACTGGGTGAAGCGTTTTCGCAAACCCTGGCCGATACGCTGAAAACGCAAGGTTTGATCGATGACGCTTGTGTCGTCACGCCTTACGCCTCGCCGCGCCGTCTGGCGGCGCACATCACCCAGGTCGCTGCACGCGCCGCCGACAAGCCGGTGCTGCACAAGCTGATGCCGGTCAGCGTCGGCCTGAATGCCGAAGGTCAGGCGACGCCGGCCTTGTTGAAGCGACTTGCCGCGCTTGGCTTGGATGTGTCGGTCGTGCCGCAACTCAAACGCATGCCGGACGGCAAGGCGGACGCATTGTTCTTCGATACCGTCGCAGCCGGCGTCGAACTGGCTGAAGGCTTGCAGAAGGCGCTCGATGAAGCGCTGTCCAAGCTGCCGATTCCGAAGGTGATGACCTACCAACTCGCCGATGGCTGGAGCACGGTCAATTTCGTGCGGCCGGCGCATGCCTTGATTGCACTGCATGGCGCCGAGGTGGTACCGGTCTCGACGCTGGGTTTGACTGCCGGCCGCGAGACGCAGGGCCATCGCTTCGAAGCGTTGAAGCATCCGTTGCGGATTGAAACCGCCGACAGTTATGCCGCGCAGATGCGGGACGAAGGCGCGGTGATTCCCGGCTTCGCCGAGCGGCGCGCCGAAATCGAGCGTCAGTTGCAGGTGGCGGCAGCCCAGGTCGGTGGCGGCGTGCAGCCGCTGCATGACGACGCCTTGCTGGATGAAGTCACCGCGCTGGTCGAACGGCCGAATGTGCTGCTTTGCCAGTTCGAGCCGGAGTACCTGCAGGTGCCGCAGGAATGCCTGATCCTGACCATGAAGGCGAACCAGAAGTACTTCCCGCTGTTGGCAAGCGATGGCCGCCTGACCAACCAGTTCCTGATCGTCTCCAACATCAGCCCGGCCGACCCGTCGGCGGTGATCGGCGGCAACGAGCGCGTGGTGCGGCCACGTCTGGCCGACGCCAAGTTCTTCTTCGACCAGGATTGCAAGAAGACGCTGGAATCGCGCGTACTTGATTTGGCCAAGGTGGTTTATCACAACAAGCTCGGCACCCAGGGCGAGCGGGTGCAGCGGGTTGGCGCGATTGCCAAGGCAATCGGTCAGAAGCTTGGCGCGCATTCGGGTGACGCGGCTCTGGCATTGCGTGCCGAGCAGGCCGCGCTGCTGGCCAAGGCTGACCTGTTGACCGACATGGTCGGCGAATTTCCCGAGTTGCAGGGCATCATGGGGCGTTATTACGCGCTGCATGACGGCCTCTCCGGCGAGATTGCGGATGCCATCGAAGATCATTACAAGCCGCGCTTCGCCGGCGATGCGCTGCCACGCAATCCGGTCGGCCTGGCGGTGGCGCTGGCGGACAAGCTGGAAACGCTGGTCGGCTTGTTCGGCATCGGCCAGGTGCCGACTGGCGACAAAGACCCGTTTGCGTTGCGTCGGCATGCGCTGGGCGTGGTGCGCATGTTGGTCGAGGCGGAACTGCATCTGTCGCAAAGCGAATTGCTACAAGCGGCGGTCGCTGCCTTCCCTGATACGCTGATCTCCAAGGATGGTGGCAAGGAGGGTGTGCCGCTGTGGCAGCTGGTTGACATCTATATCAACGAGCGTGCGGTCGGTTACTGGAAGGAGAAGGGTTACTCGGAACAGATGGTCGAAGCCGTGCTGGAAGCGACGCATCTGCCGATTGAACATGCGCTGCGCCTGGCCGCCGTGCGCGAATTCAACGCACTGCCGGAAGCCGCCGCGCTGGCCGCCGCCAACAAGCGTATCCAGAACATCCTGAAGAAAGTCGAGACCGAAGTCGAACCGGTGACCAAT
Organism: Betaproteobacteria bacterium; assembly: GCA_020049245.1. Classification (GTDB taxonomy): domain Bacteria; phylum Pseudomonadota; class Gammaproteobacteria; order Burkholderiales; family Thiobacillaceae; genus PFJX01. Next base: position 8,235 of record JAIFLB010000163.1, read on the forward strand.
CCGTACCTGTTCCAGGAGGCAGCGGAAATCGCGCTGAATGCCGCGCTGGGCGAGGTCGAGCCGGTGGCCGATGCAGCGTTCGATGCCGGCGACTACACCGCTTCTCTGAAATCGCTGGCTGCGCTGAAAGCGCCGGTGGATGACTTCTTCGATCACGTCATGGTCAACGCGGAAGACGCCGGCTTGCGCGCCAACCGGCTTGGCCTGCTGGCGCGTTTGCGGCGGGCGATGAACCGGGTGGCGGATTTGTCGCGGCTGGCGGCGTAGGCAGCAATTTGCTTCAGGAGGTGAAGGCATGAAACTTGTCATTCTCGACCGTGATGGCGTGATCAATTTCGATTCCGATCAATTCATCAAGAGCCCGCGTGAATGGAACCCCATTCCCGGCAGCCTGGAAGCCATTGCGCAATTGAATCAGGCGGGTTTCCGGGTGGTGGTCGCGACGAATCAATCCGGTGTCGGTCGCGGCCTGTTCGATATGTCCACGCTCAACGCCATCCACGCCAAGATGCATAAACTGGTGGCCATCGCCGGCGGCCGCATCGAGGCCGTATTCCTATGCCCGCACGCGGCCGATTCACGTTGTGACTGCCGCAAGCCGAATGCGGGTTTGTTCCGTGATATCGCCGCCCGATTCCACATTGAACTGGACAGTGTCTATGCCGTGGGCGACGCGTTGCGCGATGTCCAGGCCGCGCTGACCGCCGGTGCGCAGCCGCTGCTGGTGAAAACCGGCAAGGGCATGCGCACGCTGGAAGGCGGCCAGCTTCCCGCCGGGGTGCCGGTGTTCGAAAATCTGGCGCAAGCCGCACAGGCCATCATCGCCGGCGCAACCGCAGCATGATCATCCTGCGTTCCCTGATTTTTCTGTTGCTCAAGGCGGCGATGACCGTGCCGTTCAGCCTGGTCACGCTGATGACCTTCCCGTTGCCGGGAATGCTCCGCTATCGGGTGATTTCGCAATGGAGCTGGATCGTCAACTGGCTGGCGCGGGTCACGGTGGGCATTACCTACCGCGTCGAAGGCCTGGAAAACCTTCCGTCAGAGCCAGTGGTGATTCTGTCGAAACACCAGTCGGCCTGGGAAACCATCGTGTTTCAGCAGATATTTCCGCCGTTGTCGTTCGTGCTGAAGAAAAGCCTGCTTTACATCCCGTTCTTCGGCTGGGGCCTGGCCTTGTTCAGCCCGATCGCGATCGATCGCGGCGCCGGTCGGGAAGCGCTGAAGCAGATCGAGACGCAGGGCAAGCAACGTTTGAAAGATGGATTCTGGGTGCTGATCTTTCCCGAAGGCACCCGCATGCCGCCCGGCGAATCGGGCAATTTTCAGGTGGGCGGCGCCTGGCTGGCGGCGAAAGCGGGCGTACCGGTGTTGCCGGTGGCGCACAACGCCGGCCGCTTCTGGCCGAAGAATGGTTTTCGCAAATATCCCGGCGAGATCGTCGTTCGCATCGGTCCGCCGATTCCAACAGCTGGCCGCAAGGCCACGCAGGTAATGGCGGAGAGCGAAGCCTGGATCAAGCAGGCGATGCTCGATTTGTAAGGCAATGACGAATTGAGCCGTGCTTGTGGATGGACCAAGCTCTGCGGATTGATGGGCCCGCAAGCTTGGCCCATCCTACGATAAGCGTTCTCCATGCCACTCCGCGTCTATCCGGCCACGCCGCTGGCGGCGTAAACTCGCTTCCGGACTTCAATGTCGTAAATGACCAGATCATGACTGCATCGGAAAAACCCGGCCCCTGGCCGGCGCGGATGGACTTGCTGCAAAGCGTCAGCGGCCTGTTGCTCGGGCTGTTCATGTGGCTGCACATGCTGTTCGTCTCCTCCATCCTGCTCGGCGAACAGGCGATGTGGACGGTGGCGCGCTTCTTCGAGGGCTACTTCTTCTTCGGTTACGGACTGCCCTGGCTGGTGTCGCTGTTTGTCGCCAGCATTTTCGGTCTGTTCGTGCTGCATGCCTGGCTGGCGCTGCGCAAGTTTCCGGCGCAATGGCGGCAACATCGCGTGTACTGGTCGCACATGCGCTCGATGCGGCATGAGGACACCACACTCTGGTTCGTTCAGGTGATCACCGGTTTTGGCATGTTCTTCCTGGCGCCGGTGCATTTGTATTTGATGATGACCCACCCGGAGCTGATCGGCCCGTATGAATCCGCCGATCGGGTCTGGAGCGGCATGCTGTGGCCGCTGTATCTGGTGCTGTTGTTCCTGGTCGAACTGCATGGCGGCATCGGCCTGTACAGGCTGGCGGTGAAGTGGGGTGATTTTTCCGATCCGGCCAGCGCCCGCCGCAAACTGAAACGCATGAAATGGGGCTTCACCGTGTTTTTCCTGGTGCTTGGGCTGGTGACGCTGGCGGCATACATCAAGCTTGGCATCGAACATGCGCCGCATGTGGGCGAACCCTATGTTCCAGCCTCGATGAGGGTTGAACCATGAGGGCCGCGCCATGAAGATCATTTATACCGACGTGCTGGTCATCGGCGGCGGCCTCGCCGGTTTGCGAACCGCCATCGGCGCCAAGCGGCGCGGACTGGAAACGCTGATTCTTTCGCTGGTGCCGGCCAAGCGTTCGCACTCGGTTGCTGCCCAGGGTGGCATGCAGGCCAGCCTGGCGAACGGCTTCAAGGGCGAGGGCGACAACGAGGACGTGCATTTCGAGGACACCGTGCGCGGTTCCGACTGGGGCTGCGACCAGCAGGTCTGGCGGCCTGGGGCGTCGCCTGGAGTCGCGTGCAGCGCGGCGACCGCGAAGTGGTGATCAACGGCCAGCGCGTCACGCTGACCGAAAAGGACGCGGCGCATGGCCTGATCACTGCACGCGATTTCGGCGGCACGCGCAAATGGCGCACCTGTTACACCTCCGACGGCACCGGCCACGCCATGTTGTACACGGTCAGCGACCAGGTGATCGGTGAAGCGATTCCGGTACACGAGCGGATGGAAGCGCTGGCGCTGATCCATGATGGCCAGCAATGCCACGGCGCGGTCGTGCGCGACCTGATCAGCGGCGAACTCAGTGCTTATCTGGCGCGCGCCACGGTGGTGGCGACCGGCGGTTATGGCCGCATCTGGGGCATTTCCACCAACGCGCTGATCAATGAAGGCATGGGCGCCGCGCTGGCGCTGGAAACCGGCGTTGCCCGTCTGGGCAACATGGAAGCGGTGCAGTTTCACCCGACTGCCATCGTGCCGGCCGGCATTCTGGTCACCGAAGGCTGTCGCGGCGATGGTGGTTTGTTGCTCGACAAGGACGGCCACCGCTTCATGCCGGATTACGAGCCAGAGAAAAAGGAACTCGCCTCGCGCGACGTGGTATCGCGCCGCATGGCCGAACACATGCGGGCGGGGAAGGGCGTGCCATCGGCCTACGGCGAACATCTCTGGCTCGATATCAGCAATCTGGGCGCGGCGCACATCGACAAGAACCTGCGCGAAGTGAAGGACATCTGCCGTTACTTCCTGGGCATCGACCCGGTGAAAGACCCGATTCCGGTGCGCCCGACGCAGCATTACTCGATGGGCGGCGTGCGTACCGACCATCGCGGCGAATCGCCCTGGCTGCATGGTCTGTTCTCCTGCGGCGAAGCGGCCTGCTGGGACATGCACGGCTTCAACCGCCTGGGCGGCAATTCGGTCGCGGAGACCGTCGTTGCCGGCATGCTGGTGGGCGAATATGTCGCCGATTACTGTTATTCCAGCCACGGTCAGGTTGATCTGTCACCGGCCCTGGCACGTCAGTTCGTCGAACGCGAACGCGCCAGCCTGACTGCGTTGACGGCCAACGCCGGCAGCGAGAGCGCAGTCGCCTTGCGCGCCCGGATGGAGCAGATCATGACCGACAAGGTCGGCCTGTTCCGCAACGGCGCCGATCTGGAAAGCGCCGTCGGTGAACTGGCCGATCTGCTGGCGCGCAGCAAACAGGTCGGCCTACGGGCAAACAACCTCGACGCCAATCCGGAACTGGTGCTGGCTTACCGTTTACCGCGCATGTTGAAAGTGGCGCTGACGGTGGCGCTGGGCGCTCTGCAACGCACCGAGAGTCGCGGCGCGCATTTCCGGGAAGACCATCCCGCCCGCAACGACCGTGACTGGCTCAATCGCACGCTGGCTTTTTGGCCCGAGGGCGACACCTTGCCCAGCCTCGATTACGAGTCACTCGATGTCATGCGGATGGAATTGCCGCCCGGTTTTCGCGGTTACGGCGTCAAGAACATCGTCGAACATCCAGCCAGCGCCGAGCGTCAGGCCGAAGTGGATGAAGTTGTCGAAGCCAAACCCGACCGTTATTCGCGCCAATCAGCGCTGATGCCGTTCAAGCATTTGTTGCCGGTGCGATATCGCGGCCGCAACGCGCGCCTGGATGATGCTTCGTCATGAACCCAGTTCTGTAGGTTGGGCTAAACGTAGTGTGCCCAACATTTCACGCGCCGATGTTGGGCATGCTTCGCTTTGCCCAACCTACTTCCATGGATGAAACGTGCATTCAACGTTTTTCGCCACAACCCGCGCGATGCTGCCAATCCGCCGCGGGTGGTGACCTACACGCTGGAAGAAACGCCGGGCATGACCTTGTTCATTGCGTTGACCCGGATTCGTGAAACGCTCGATCCCAGCCTGAGTTTCGATTTTGTTTGTCGCGCCGGCATCTGCGGTTCCTGCGCGATGGTGATCAACGGCCGTCCCGGCCTCGCCTGCCGCACGTTGACCGCGCAGCTGCCAAACGAAATCAGTCTGTTCCCGTTGCCGGGTTTTGAATTGATCGCCGATCTATCGGTAAACACTGGCAAATGGATGCGCGGCATGAGCGAGCGCTTGCAAGCCTGGCTGCAGCTGCGCGAACAACCCGATGTCGATGCGCTGGAAGCACGCATGGAACCGGCGATGGCCGATGCCATTTATGAACTGGACCGCTGCATCGAATGCGGTTGCTGCGTTGCGGGTTGCGGCACTGCGCAGATGCGGCCGGATTTTGTCGGCGCGGTCGGCATGAACAAGATCGCGCGTTTCCGGCTCGATCCTCGCGATGCGCGGACTGACGCCGAGTTTTTCGATCTGGTCGGTGACGACACCGGCATCTTCGGCTGCATGAGCCTGCTTGGCTGCCACGATGTCTGTCCGAAGGAATTGCCGCTGCAAACCCAGATTGCCTATTTGCGGCGCAGCATGGCGCGACAGGGCTTGCTCGGCTGAACATCCGCGCGGAGGCCTGGGTATAGGCGGAAAGCGGCGGTAGGTTGGGCAAAGCAAAGCGTGCCCAACATCGCACACCCATCGGCCAGGCTGTTGGGCACGCTGCGCTTTGCCCAACCTACGGCGGCTCCTCGGCTAACTTCGGTGTATGTGCGCCAGATTGGTGCGCAATGAAAAATATCCTAAAGTTTTCGCTTGAATAGTCGCTAAAAAGGACATGAAAGTTCTTTTTTGTGCATTCAACATCGTCCACCTCGGCAGCGCATTAACACCTCATATGCGTGTTATGCTGACCAGTACTTCACTGCCTGGACCAGGCGCCAAACTTCAACGTAAATAGAGGTCGATGTGAAAATCATATTTCTGGTCGATGATTCCGCCACAGTTCTGATCAGCACTTCCAGCATTCTTTCCAAAGCGGGCTATCAGGTAGAAAAGGCGGCTTCTGCCGAAGAAGCCTTGACCAAATTGAAATCCGGCCTGAAGCCTGACCTGATGATTACCGATCTCAACATGCCCGGCATGAACGGCATCGAATTGATCAAGCAGGTGAAGCTGATTCCGACGC
>JAIFLB010000030.1 GCA_020049245.1 Betaproteobacteria bacterium
GACAAAGGATGTGGCCCGAAGCCTCACCGCCAAGCAGCCAGCCGTTTTTCTGCAACAACTCCAGTACATAGCGGTCGCCGACATTGGCGCGCTTGAATTCACAGCCCAGCGCTTTCAGCGCAAGCTCAGCACCCAGATTGGTCATCAAGGTGCCGACCACGCCACCCAGGGTCTGGCCGCTTTCCTTGCGATAACGTGCAATGGCGTAAATCAGTTTGTCGCCATCCATGACCACGCCAGTGGCATCGGTCATCATCAAACGATCGCCGTCACCATCCAGCGCAATGCCGACATCGGCGCGATGTTTGCGCACCGCGCGAGACATCGCGTCGGTGTGGGTTGCACCACACTCCTTGTTGATATTCATGCCATTCGGCTCGTTGCCGATGGCAATGACATCGGCGCCCAGTTCGTGAAAAACATGCGGCGCGATGTGATAAGCGGCGCCGTTGGCACAATCGACGACGATGCGCATGCCGCGCAGATCCATGTCGGTGGGGAACGTGCTCTTGCAGAATTCGATATACCGCGCGGCGGCATCCTCTACCCGCTTCACCCTCCCCAGTTGCTTCGATGAAGCCGTCTTCATCGGCTGATCCATGGCCGCCTCGATCGCCAATTCGACCTCGTCCGGCAGCTTGGCGCCGCGTGCGGAAAAGAACTTGATGCCGTTGTCTTCATACGGATTGTGCGAGGCTGAAATCACCACGCCGGCTTGCAAACGCAAGGCCCGCGTCAGATAGGCCACACCCGGAGTCGGCATTGGACCGGTCAGCCGTACATCGACGCCAGCAGCGGTAAGGCCGGCTTGCAACGCGGATTCCAGCATGTAGCCGGAAATCCGGGTGTCCTTGCCGATCAGCACGGCGGGATGCTCACCGTGCAAGGCTTCGAGTTCCGCCGCCGCGAGCACCTTGCCGGCGGCATAACCGAGACGCATGGCGAAATCCGGCGTAATCGGCGCTTCGCCGACTTTTCCACGCACGCCATCGGTGCCGAAATACTTTCTGCTCATTGCCTGACTCCAAATTGATGATCTGATAATTCCAGGCACAGCCGCATGGTTTCCACGGTTTCCCGCACATCATGCACCCGCACCACGAAAGCCCCGCCCTGCATGGCCAGCATTGCCGCGATGACACTCGGCAACAGCCGATCTTGCGTCGGCCGCCCGGTGAGGCTGCCGAGAAATGATTTGCGCGACACGCCGACCAGGACAGGCGCGATATCGGCGATTCGGCCGAGATTCTTGAATAGCGCCAGGTTATGCAACAGGGTTTTGCCAAAGCCGAAGCCGGGATCGACCAGCAGACGTCGTGGGTCGATTTCAGCCACTTGCGCGGCTTGCAGACGCTGGTGCAGATACGTTGCCACCTCCCCCACCACATCCGCATAGGCCGGATCGTGTTGCATGTCTGCCGGCATGCCGCGCATATGCATGACACACAGGCCGCAATCGGAATCGGCCACCGCTGCCATAGCACCCGCCGCCTCCAGGCCATGTACATCGTTGATCATGTCGGCGCCGGCTGCCAGCGCGGCACGCATCACTTCGGGTTTCATGGTGTCGACTGAAAGCGCGATATCGGCGCCACGCAAACCTTCAATCACCGGGATCACGCGGGCAATTTCCGCCTCGATACTGACCGGTGCGCTGCCCGGGCGCGTCGATTCGCCCCCGATGTCGAGCAGGTCGGCACCCTCGGCCTTCAATTTCAGGCCATGTTCAATCGCGCGTTCGGTCGAGAAAAAGAGTCCGCCATCGGAAAAGGAGTCCGGGGTGACGTTGACGATGCCCATCACCAAGGGCCGCGACAGTGGGAAGCGATAACGCCCGCATTGAAAAAAAGACATGGGATTAGGTCACTCAGGCACGCCGCAGAAATGATCAGGGCGGCAATAGCCGCCCTGATCTGCATGCCGCAATCAGCGGATCAAGCCTCTTCCGCAGGTGTGGTGGTAGGCGCCGGGGCACTCGGCGGCGGATTGCTGGCGCTGCTGACCGGTGGTGTCACCGGCTTCGGCGGATGAGGTTCCTGGCCGGCCATGATCGCGTCGATCTGCTCCGCATCGATGGTTTCCCATTCCAGCAAAGCGCGCGTCATGCGTTCCACCTTGTCCCGGTTGTCTTCCAGCGTCTTGCGCGCCAGCGCATATTGCTCATCGATGATGCGGCGGACTTCTTCGTCGACCTTGCGCATGGTTTCTTCCGACATGCTCTTGTGCGTGGTGACCGAACGACCGAGGAAAATCTCGCCTTCCTCTTCGCCATAGACCATTGGGCCGAGCGCATCCGACATGCCCCACTGCGTCACCATTCGACGCGCCAAGTCAGTCGCGCGCTGGAAGTCGTTGGAAGCACCGGTGGTCATCTGGTTCATGAACAATTCTTCGGCAATCCGACCGCCAAACAGCACGGCAATGGTCGACATCAGACGTGTGCGGTCCTGGCTGTAGCGATCTTCCGTCGGCAACTGCATGGTGACGCCGAGGGCGCGACCACGTGGAATGATGGTGACCTTGTGCACTGGATCGGTCTTCGGCATCAGCTTGGCGACCACAGCATGGCCGGATTCGTGATACGCGGTGTTCTTGCGTTCTTCTTCCGGCATGATCATCGAGCGGCGTTCGGCGCCCATCATGATCTTGTCTTTGGCACGCTCGAAATCTTCCATGTCGACCACACGCTTGTTGGAACGCGCAGCAAACAACGCAGCTTCGTTGACCAGATTGGCCAGATCGGCACCCGAGAAACCGGGCGTGCCACGCGCGATGATGTCGGCCTTGACGTCCTGCGACATCGGTACTTTGCGCATGTGCACCAGCAGAATCTGCTCACGACCGCGGATGTCAGGCAACGGCACCACCACCTGGCGGTCGAAACGACCCGGACGCAACAGCGCCGGGTCGAGCACGTCGGGTCGGTTGGTGGCGGCGATCACAATAACGCCAACCGTGGCTTCAAAACCGTCCATTTCCACCAGCAACTGGTTCAAGGTCTGCTCGCGCTCGTCGTTGCCGCCGCCCATGCCGGCACCCCGCTGACGACCGACCGCGTCGATTTCATCAATGAATATGATGCAAGGTGATTGTTTCTTGGCCTGCTCGAACATGTCGCGCACGCGTGCGGCACCGACACCGACGAACATTTCAACGAAATCGGAACCGGAAATCGAGAAGAACGGCACTTTCGCTTCACCGGCAATCGACTTCGCCAGCAAGGTCTTGCCGGTACCGGGCGAGCCGACCATCAATACGCCGCGCGGAATACGTCCACCGAGTTTCTGGAAGCGCGACGGATCGCGCAGGAACTCGACCAGTTCACCGACTTCTTCCTTGGCTTCGTCACAACCGGCGACGTCGGCGAAGGTGACCAGGTTGCTGTCCTGATCAAGCAGACGCGCCTTGCTTTTGCCGAACGAGAACGCACCGCCTTTGCCGCCACCCTGCATCTGGCGCATGAAAAACACCCAGACGCCGATCAACAACAACATCGGGAACCATGAAACAAAGATGCTCATCAGCATCGACGGCTGCTCTTCCGGCTTGGCTTCGACCTGGACGCCGGCCTTGAGCAGATCAGATACCAGCCACGGATCGGATGGCGCATAGGTGGTGAAGCGTCTGCCATCGACGCCGACGCCACGCAGGACATGGTTCTCGATAGTGACCTTGGCGACCTGCCCCTGCTTCACTTGTTCGATGAAGGTGGAATAGTCGATCTGCGACTGCACGGTTTGACGCGTGTTGAACTGGTTAAACACCGTCATCAGCACCAGCGCAATAATCAGCCAGATACCGACATTCTTGAAAAGATTATTCAATTTGACTCCTTTGTGGCTCAACTGCCGCAGTGAAGGGTGAAGTTAGTCGAATTCCTGCTCATGTTCAATCGAGTCGTCCAGCTTCAGACCCCGGCCCAACAAATACACCTCACGGCTACTGTCGCGCGATGCTTTTGGTTTTCGCACCATGACAGACTTGAAAACGTGGCGCATCTGTTTCATGTAATCCTCGAATCCCGCGCCCTGAAATACCTTGACCAGAAAAATGCCATCCGGTTTCAACCAATTTGCAGAAAACTCCAGCGCCAATTCGGCAAGGTAGTAAATGCGCGCCTGATCCGAAATGATCACTCCGGTGATATTGGGGGACATATCGCTCAATACAAGATCAGCCTTGTTGCCATGCAAGCGTTCCACCAGTTGGTTCAAGGTGGCTTGTTCGGTGAAGTCGCCTTGCAGAAAATCAACGCCATTCAGGCCGACCATCTCAAGCAGATCAATACCGACGATGCGGCCCTGGCCTTTCATCCGCTCCAGCGCGACCTGGCACCAGCCGCCCGGCGCGCAGCCAAGATCGACTAGCGCGTTACCCGGCTTCAACAGCCGATCACGATCATCGATCTCCATCAACTTGTACGCTGAACGCGAGCGATAACCCTGTTCAACCGATTGCTTGACATAGAAATCGTTGACATGGCGTTGGTGCCAGACGCGACTTTTAGCTTGCCGTTTCACTCAGTACACCTCATGGACTACTATCGCTCCCTTTTTTCGCACCTTTGACAGGAAGCCGAATGCTCGAATTAAGCGTTGAACAGCGTAAATATCTCAAATCCCAAGCCCACGATTTGAAACCGGTGGTGATGATTGGCTCACAGGGGCTGAGTGAAGCCGTCATCAAGGAAGCTGAACGAGCCGTGGCAGCGCATGAACTGATCAAGATACGCGTTCTGGGTGATGACCGCGAGGCGCGTGAAACTTATATGGCGCAATTGTGTGAAACATTGAATGCGGCCCCGGTGCTGCACATCGGAAAATTATTGTTGATCTATCGTCCGGCGCAGAAACCGAAGCTGCTCCTACCGTGAATGATGTTTGGCGGCCAGGGCCAGCCCAAGCAGGCTCTGGATCAGGTAGACCACGCTGGAGACGCCGTGCCAGGTGGCAAATCGGTCACGAAACAGGCTTTGCATGACATCTTTCGGTAATGCCGCTTCCTTGAGTTGCGCCATGATCGGCTGAATGCCGAAATGCCCGGCCAGGGTTAACAACAGCATCAGCAGGACAATCCAGAAATACGCCTGTTTCAGTGCACTGGCGCCAAACCGTACAAATCGGAACATCAACAGCCAGATGCCGCATGCAATCCCGATCCAGGCGATACCGGTGAACATCTTGCCAGCCAGCATGCCGGCCAACATGCGATCTTCGAGGTTGTAGAACAACATCGGCGCCGCCAGATAACCGATTGCCCACAGCCCGCCGACCCATAAGGTCAGCGCCCAGAGCGCCAGAAGATCAGGCAGCCTTTTCACGTCAGATTCAGCGGTCAGATGTAGTGGACGTCAACAATCTCGTAATGACGCAAGCCGCCGGGCGCATGCACATCGGCGACATCACCCGCGTATTTACCAATCAATGCGCGCGCAATCGGAGATCCCACGGAAATCTTGCCTTGCTTGATATCGGCTTCATCGTCGCCAACGATCTGATAACGGACCTCTTCACCTGTCTCGGCGTCAACCAACTCAACAGTAGCAGCAAACACCACACGGCCTTCGACATCGAGGTGCGTCGGATCGATGATCTGTGCATTGGCAAGCTTGCCTTCCAGATCCTTGATGCGGCCTTCAATAAAACCCTGTTTTTCCTTCGCCGCGTCATATTCGGCGTTTTCCGACAGGTCGCCATGCGAACGCGCTTCAGCGATCGCCGCGATCACGCTCGGTCGCTCGACGCTCTTCAAGCGTTGCAGTTCAGTACGCAGTTTCTCCGCGCCGACTACCGTCAGGGGGACTTTTGTCATTTTATTTACCTCGAATCAGTGCAGACGCAAATGCAGCTCTTGCAGGGAATAGACAGTAATTTCCCGTCGATCCTGCATGCCAAGACAAGCGGCCTTGCCGCCAGCCAGCGTCGTGAAATAGGGAATGTTCTGGCTGAGCGCGGCGGCACGAATCGCAAAAGAATCCTTCACCGCGCGTTTGTCCTCAACGACGTTGATGATCAATTGGATATCTCTGTTCTTGATCATGTCGACGATATGCGGCCGACCTTCAGCCACCTTGTTGACCCGGGTTACCGGCACGCCGGCATCTTCGATCGCTTTGGCGGTACCCCGCGTCGCGAATAATTTGAAACCGAGATCATGCAATCGAATACCAATCTCGGCGACCTGGGGATGCTCTGGATTGCGAACTGAAAGGAAGATGTTGCCCAAGCGTGGCAATTTAACGCTCGCGGCATACTGAGACTTCAGGAAAGCTTCGCCAAAACTTTCGCCGACCCCCATCACCTCACCCGTTGATTTCATTTCCGGCCCAAGCAACGGATCGACACCGGGGAACTTACGGAACGGGAAAACGGCTTCCTTGACCGAGAAATATGGCGGAATGATTTCCTTGGTCGCCCCCTGCGACTTCAGCGACTGGCCAACCATGCATCGCGCCGCAATCTTGGCCAACGGGCGGCCAGTCGCCTTGGAAACATAAGGCACCGTGCGCGATGCCCGCGGATTGACTTCGAGGACATAGACCTGGGCTGCCTCGCCTTGGCCCTTGATGGCGAACTGAACGTTCATCAACCCGACGACGCCGAGCGCCTTCGCCATGGCCACCGTCTGCTGCCGCAACACATCCTGAATAGCAGGCGACAGGCTGTAAGGCGGAAGAGAACATGCGGAATCACCGGAGTGCACGCCAGCCTGCTCAATGTGTTCCATGATGCCGCCGAGCAGCACGTCTTCGCCGTCACACAAGGCATCGACGTCTACTTCGATGGCGTCGTTGAGGAATCGGTCCAGCAGCACCGGCGAGTCGTTCGAGACTTTCACTGCCTCACGCATGTAGCGCTGCAGATCGGCTTCCTCGCGCACGATTTCCATCGCGCGACCGCCCAGCACATAGGACGGGCGGACCACCAGCGGATATCCGATTTCGGCAGCCAGTCGCAGCGCTTCGTCTTCTGCCCGCGCAGTGCGATTGGGCGGTTGCAGCAGGCCCAGGTCGTTGATCATGATCTGGAAACGTTCGCGATCTTCGGCGCGGTCGATCGCATCAGGGGAGGTGCCCACGATCGGCACACCGTATTTCTCCAGATCGCGAGCCAGTTTCAGCGGTGTCTGGCCGCCATACTGAACGATGACGCCTACCGGCTTTTCGATACGCACCACCTCAAGCACGTCTTCCAGCGTCAGCGGCTCGAAATAGAGGCGATCCGAGGTGTCGTAATCGGTGGAAACGGTTTCCGGGTTGCAGTTGACCATGATGGTTTCATAGCCATCTTCACGCATCGCCAGCGCGGCATGCACGCAGCAATAATCGAATTCGATACCCTGACCAATGCGGTTCGGCCCGCCGCCAAGCACCATGATCTTCTTGCGATCCGACGGATTCGACTCGCACTCTTCTTCATACGTGGAATACAGATAAGCCGTTGAGGTGGCAAACTCGGCGGCACAGGTATCCACGCGCTTGTAGACCGGATGCACAGCCATTTCCCAGCGCTTGGCGCGCACGGCGTGCTGATCACAACTCAGCAACTTGCCCAGTCGCCGGTCAGAAAAACCATTGCGCTTCAGCACAAACAGCTCATCACGGGTCAGGCTGCCCAGGTCACGCCCCTGCAAGGCCTGTTCCTGCTTGACCAGGTCGGCGATCTGCGCCAAAAACCAAGGATCGATCTTGCTGATGCGCTGAACGTCCTCGAAGCTCATGCCAACGCGGAAAGCATCGGCGACGAACCACAGCCGTTCGGCGCCGGGATTACCCATCTCGGCCTTGATTTCATCAGGGTCGATTGATTTTTCATCCAGCCCATCGACGCCGGTTTCCAGCCCGCGCAGGGCTTTGTGCAGCGATTCCTGCAAGGTGCGACCAATCGCCATCACCTCGCCGACCGATTTCATCTGCGTGGTCAGACGGTCATTCGCCTGCGGGAATTTCTCGAAGGCAAACCGAGGCACCTTGGTCACGACGTAATCAATCGAAGGCTCAAACGACGCCGGTGTAGCGCCGCCGGTAATTTCGTTCTTCAGTTCATCCAGCGTGAAGCCAATGGCCAGTTTCGCGGCAACCTTGGCAATCGGGAAGCCGGTGGCTTTTGAAGCCAGCGCCGAAGAGCGTGATACGCGCGGGTTCATCTCGATAACGACGATGCGGCCATCCGCAGGATTGATGGCAAATTGGACATTGGATCCGCCGGTATCGACGCCAATCTCGCGCAGCACGGCAATCGACGCGTTGCGCAGTAACTGGTACTCGCGGTCAGTCAGTGTTTGCGCCGGCGCAACGGTGATCGAATCGCCGGTATGAACCCCCATCGGGTCCAGGTTTTCGATGGAACAGATGATGATGCAGTTGTCCGCACGGTCGCGAACCACTTCCATCTCGAATTCCTTCCAACCGATCAGCGACTCCTCGATCAGCAATTCACGGGTTGGCGATGCTTCCAGGCCCCCCTCGCAAATCATCAGGAACTCTTCCATGTTGTAGGCGATACCACCACCACTCCCGCCCATCGTGAATGAGGGTCGAATGATGGTCGGAAAGCCAATGCCGGCCTGAATCTGGATCGCTTCTTCCAGGCTATGCGCCAGTGAGGAACGAGGATTGGCCAAGCCAATGCGGGCCATCGCCTGTTTGAATTTCTCGCGGTCTTCCGCTTTGTCGATCGCCTCGCGGGACGCACCGATCAGTTCGACATTGTATTTCTCAAGTACGCCGTATTTGGCCAGATCAAGGGCGCAGTTGAGCGCAGTCTGCCCGCCCATGGTCGGCAGAATTGCGTCCGGCCGCTCCTTATCGACGATGCGCTCCACCGTCTGCCAGTTGATCGGCTCGATGTAAGTCGCATCGGCCATTTCCGGATCGGTCATGATCGTGGCCGGATTCGAATTGACCAGAATGACGCGATAACCCTCTTCCTTCAGCGCCTTGCAAGCTTGAGCGCCGGAGTAGTCGAACTCGCAAGCCTGACCGATAACGATCGGGCCGGCGCCGATGATGAGTACTGTCTTGATATCGGAACGTTTAGGCATTTCGTGCGCCGTTTTCCTGCATTAATTTGATGAAACGATCGAACAGGTAAGCAACGTCATGCGGTCCCGGACTGGCTTCCGGGTGGCCCTGGAAACTGAAAGCCGGCACGTCGGTCCGCTCGATGCCCTGCAACGATCCATCAAACAAAGAAACATGGGTAACCCGCAGGTTCGCCGGCAGGCTGTCAATGTCTACCGCAAAACCATGGTTCTGGCTGGTAATCATCACCCGCTTGCTGTCCAGATCCTGAACTGGATGATTGCCACCGTGATGACCAAACTTCATCTTGACCGTGCGCGCACCGGAGGCCAGGCCCAGCAGTTGGTGCCCAAGGCAGATGCCGTAGGTTGGCACGCGCGCACTCAACAATTCCTGGATTGCGCGAATTGCATAGTCGCAAGGCTCCGGATCACCAGGACCGTTGGATAGGAAAACCCCATCCGGTTGCATCGCCAAAACATCGGCAGCCGACGTTTGTGCGGGGACGACAGTGACCCTGCAGCCGCGGCTGGTCAGCATGCGCAGAATGTTGCGCTTGACACCAAAATCGTATGCCACAACGTGAAAACGCGGAGCTACTGGCGCGGCAAACCCCTTGCCCAACGCCCACTCGCCTTCCTGCCATTCCGCCGATGCCGAGCAAGTTACAACCTTGGCAAGATCCTGACCGCTCATGCTTGGACACGCACGAGCACGCTCCAGCGCTAGCGCCGGGTCAACATCACCAACGGCGATACAACCATTCTGAGCACCCTTTTCCCGCAGCAAACGCGTCAGCTTGCGCGTATCAATCCCGGCAATACCGACCACATAGTTCGACTTCATGTAATCGGACAACGTTGCAGTCATCCGGAAGTTGCTTGCCAGCAAAGGCAGATCGCGAATGATCAGTCCAGACGCATGCACGCGCGAGGACTCAGTATCCTCGTTGTTGGTGCCGACGTTACCGATATGCGGATAAGTCAGCGTAACGATCTGACGACAATACGAAGGATCGGTCAGGATTTCCTGATAACCGGTCATTGAAGTGTTGAAAACCACTTCACCTACGCCATAACCCTCAGCGCCAATGCCGATACCACGAAAAACCGTACCATCGGCCAATACCAAAATCGCAGGCACGAACGCAGACAAGATAACCCCTGGTTCAGATGTGACAAGCGGGACAGACTTGCGTCCATCCCGCTCGATTGAAAAGTGTTTGCAATTATACGTTTACAGCGCGCGCCGCTCAAGCCGCAATAGACGAGCACAATCAAGTCGAACACGCTGTACAAAAGGGAACGCCCCGGGAAGCGGGGCGTTTTGGAGGGGGAGTCTGGCGATGACCTACTTTCGCGGGCGAGATGCCTACTATCATTGGCGCTGGGGCGTTTCACGGTC
>JAIFLB010000156.1 GCA_020049245.1 Betaproteobacteria bacterium
ATCCGGTCGGCGCGCAACTGATCCAGTTGCTGGAAACGCTGACCCGCGACAGCGCCGCGCATGCGCAACGCTATGCGCTGGCGGACTGGCGGCGTTGGCTGTTTCTGCATCTGGAACAGGCGACCTTTTCCGACACCGGCATCGCCAGTCCGATTCGTCTCACCCACCTGGCCGCCGCGCATACGCGCGATCTCGATGCCGCCATCGTGCTGGGCGTTGGCGCCGCGCACCTGCCCGGCAAACCGGTGGCGGCGATTTTCAATGACGCGGTGCGCAGCCAGCTTGGCCTGCCCGGCGCGCGGGAAAAGGAAGCCGCGGTGCGCGCGGCGTTCACCGATCTGCTCGCCCGCGTGCCGCGCGTGGCGCTGGTCTGGCAGTCGGAGATCGACGGCGAAGCCGCGCCGCTGTCGCCCTGGCTGTTGCAGCTGGAGGCGTTCCATCAGGCAGCCTGGGGCGTCGGCGTAGGGCGGAAAAGCCGTAAGGCGCCTTCCGCCGGAAGCTGGGACACTCATTCGGCGGAAGGCGCTTCGCTTTTCCGCCCTACGACAAAGTCTGGTCAGTTGTCCGTATCAGTTTTTCGCGCGTCATCTGTTGCGCCTGAACGAGCGTGATGACGTGCCGGAGGAAATGGACAAGCGCGATTACGGCAGTCTGGTGCACGCCATCCTGGCCCGCTTCCATGTCGCTCATCCGAGATTGAGCGCGTATCCGCCGCAAGACCTGATCGCCAGCTTGCGGCAACTCAGTCAGGAAGGTTTTGCTACAGCGGCAGCCGAAGCGTATCTGGCCGGCATCTGGCAGCAACGCTGGCAGCAGCACATCGAGTCGTATGTGGCCTGGGCGTTGCAACGGGAAGCGCTGGGCTTTCAATTTGAAAGTGCGGAAACGCCGTTCAAACGCGATATCGAATGGGCGCCCGGGCAATCCACACGCCTGGAAGGTCGCGCCGACCGGGTGGATCGCAACGGCGAGGCAGTCTCATTGCTCGATTACAAGACCCAATCGCGCCAGACCCTGAAGAAGAAGCTCGATCCGAATGCTGAGGATGTACAGCTCACCGCTTACGCCTGGCTGGCCGATGCTACCGCTGCCGGTTTTGTCATGCTGGACGCGGACAAGGTGGACAACCTGGATTGGCAGGACGATTTGCCCGCCGCCGCCGCAAAGGAAGGTGAGCGATTGCGCGCGGTATTGGCCGACATGGCGCAAGGTTTACCGCTGCCGGCGCAGGGCGCGCCGCAAGTCTGCAAATGGTGCGAGATGCGCGGTCTGTGTCGGCGCGAACATCTCGATGAAGTCAGCGCATAAGCTGAAACAACCACTACCGAGGTAGGAGCGTCCGCTTGCGGCGCGAAAACGGCGACGACGGCATAATCCCGCCCGCAACACCCCCATAACAGGAGACAACATGAAGATCGAAACCATTGCCGTGCACGGCGGCTACAGCCCGGAACCGACCACCAAGGCGGTCGCCGTTCCGATTTACCAGACCACCTCCTACGCGTTCGATTCGACCCAGCACGGCGCCGATCTGTTCGACCTGAAAGTGGCCGGCAACATCTACACCCGCATCATGAACCCGACCACCGACGTGCTGGAAAAGCGCGTCGCCGAAATGGAAGGCGGCATCGGTGGCCTGGCGCTGGCCTCCGGCATGGCGGCGATCACCTACGCGATCATGACCATCGCCGAAGCCGGCGACAACATCGTCACTTCGAGCACTTTGTACGGCGGCACCTACAACCTGTTCGCCCACACGCTGCCGCGCTACGGCATCGATGTCCGCTTCGCCGATTACCGCCAGCCGGACGCCTTCGAGGCGTTGATCGACGCGCGCACCAAAGCCATCTTCTGCGAATCGGTCGGCAACCCGCTGGGCAATGTCACCGACTTCGAAAAGCTGGCCGAACTCGCGCACGCACACGGCATTCCACTGATCGTCGACAACACCGTGCCGACGCCCTACCTGTGCCGGCCGTTCGAACACGGCGCCGACATCGTCGTGCATGCGCTGACCAAATACCTGGGCGGCCACGGCAACAGCATCGGCGGCATGATCGTCGATTCCGGCAAATTCCCCTGGGCCGAACATAAGGATCGCTTCGCCCGACTGAGCGAGCCGGATGCGTCGTATCACGGCGTCGTCTACACCGAAGCGCTGGGTGCCGCCGCCTACATCGGCCGTGCCCGCGTCGTGCCGCTGCGCAACATGGGCGCGGCGATCTCGCCGTTCAACAGCTTCCAGATCCTGCAGGGCATTGAAACCCTGCACCTGCGCATGGACCGCATCTGTGAAAACGCCCAGCACATCGCGGAAAAACTGCGCGCGCATCCGCAGGTATCCTGGGTGCAATACGCCGGTCTGCCGGATTCGCCGTTCAAGCCGCTGGCCGACAAATACATGGGCGGCAAGGCCTCCGGCATCGTTTCGTTCGGCATCAAGGGTGGCCGCGAAGCCGGTGCGAAGTTCATCGACGCGCTTGGCTTGATTGTGCGTTTGGTGAATATCGGCGATGCCAAATCGCTGGCCTGCCACCCGGCCACCACGACGCACCGGCAACTGTCGCCGGAAGAACTGGCCAAGGCCGGTGTGTCGGAAGACCTGGTGCGGTTGTCGATCGGCATCGAGCATATCGACGACCTGATGGCGGATATCGACCAGGCATTGAACGCGGCGAAGTAAGCCACTGAGGTGAGTCCTCAGCAAAAACGGCCAGCCTGTGCTGGCCGTTTTTGTTTTGGCTGAGTGCGCACTGAGTCGTGATTGGAGTGCGGCCACAGACCCACGCGGCAAGATCGGCAAAACTCAGTAGAAGTAGGTTGGGCAAAGCGGAGCGTGCCCAACTTGCCCACATAATCTGGGGCACGCTCCGCTTTGCCCAACCAGGCTTCTGATCCAAAGGGGTCGGTGTGCTGCACTAGTGCAAACCACAGCGAGGGCACGTATTCTTCTAAGCCACTTCATTCGCCTCGACACTGCAATGCAATCATTTGGTCTACCGATACGAAGTGCCGCTGTGTTCATCGCCGCCTTGTTGTTTGCGTGCAGTGTGACGGCGGCGACACCCGCTGCGCCCGCCGCCGAAGACGCGTATTCGTTCATTGATCTGCCAACCGACTACCAGGACGAGTATCCGGACTGGTTCAAGACCAGTTTCAACAATCTACCCGAGGATCTCGATGACGCACTCGCTTCCGGCAAGAAGGGGCTGATCGTCTATTTCGGTCAAAAGCATTGCGCCTACTGCCAAGCGCTAATGAAAGACAATCTGTCGAAGGGCGATCTGGTGCGATACCTGCGCTTGAACTTCGAGGTGGTCGGGCTGAACGTGCACAGCATCGAGAAAGTGACCGGCATGGATGGCAAGGCCAGGCCGATCAACGAATTCGCGATCGAGCAGAAGGCGCAACTGACGCCTACGCTGTTGTTCTACGTCAAGGGTCGCAAACAGGCGTTGAAGCTGGTCGGTTACCACACGCCCTACAAGATGCGTGCGGCGCTGGAGTATGTCGTTGATGAACACTACAAGACCCAGCGTTTCGGTGAGTATCTGGAACAAGCAGATCCGCCTCCGTTGTTCGCTGATGAAACGCTGAACCCGGACCCGATATTCAGCACGCCGCCTTATGCGCTCGATCGCAGCCGTTTCGCGGCCCGCAAACCGCTGCTGGTGATCTTTGAACAACCTCGCTGCCATGCCTGCGACGTGCTGCATTCAGAGCCGCTCCAGAACCCCCTTGTGCGCAAGCGCCTGCAAGACTTCGAGGTGGTTCAGCTCAATGTCTGGGATGACACGACGCCGGTGCTGACACCGGACGGCAAACGCATGAGCGCGCGCCAGTGGGCACGCCATCTCGGGTTGTTCTATGCACCAACGCTGGTCATGTTCGACGAACGTGGCAAGGAAGTCTTTCGCGTCGATTCGGTGGTGCAGTTTTCCCGTCTGGCCAACGTGCTGCGCTACGTGGCCGACAAGGCCTACTTGATATATCCGCTTTTCCAGTTGTGGAGTCGCGACCATGCCAACGAGGAAGTCGGTTTGCCGCGTGCTACCAAAGCGCCCAAATGAAGGCGCTAGGCAAGCTTCCTGTTGCCTTGCAAATATGCAGGGCAACAGATGTCATGCGGTTCAAGCCACATCCGTCCCCGCATACAACTCGACTATCGGCAGCGTCACGCCAACGCTGGCGAATTCAACGGTGTCGCCCGGTTCATAGGTGATGTAGAGCCAACCGATGTCACCTTGTCGGCGGTAGATTTCAACCTGCTGCCGGTCCTGACTGATCAGAATGTATTCCTGTAGCGAGGGCAGACGGCGGTACGCGTGCAGCTTTTCGCGCCGGTCGATGGCTTCGGTGGAGGGGGAGAGCACTTCCACGACCAATATTGGGTCGTTTACCACTTGGGTTTCGTTGGCGGCATTGGCCTGTTCGGCGCAGGTCGCCATCACGTCGGGGTAGTAGTAAGCGCTGTCGTGGGCGACATGGAGTTTTACGTCGCTCATGAATGCCTGGCAGGGCATGCCCTTCAAGTGGGACATGAGCGTGACGAGCGTATTTGCGGCTATCCGGTTATGCCGCAAGGTGCCGCCGGACATCGCATAAGCCTCGCCCGCCACAAATTCGTGGCGGATAGAGGCAGATTCCTCGAAGGCGAGGTATTCGGCCTCGGTTAAGGTATGTTTTTCGGCAAGTTGCATGGTGCGTCCTAACTGGTTACCCCGCCTCTAGCTTATACCCCCGCGTCGGCCTTTAGCGCTTCCGCCTTGTCGGTCGCTTCCCAGGTGAATTCCGGTTCGTCGCGGCCGAAGTGGCCGTAGGCGGCGGTTTTACGGTAGATGGGACGCAGCAGGTCGAGCATCTGGACGATGCCTTTCGGACGCAGATCGAAGTGGCGCAGCACCAGTTCGGTCAATTTTTCGTCGCTGACCTTGCCGGTGCCGTAGGTTTCCAGCATCACCGAAGTCGGCTTGGCAACGCCGATGGCGTAGGAAATCTGCACCAGACACTTGCTCGCCAGGCCGGCGGCGACAATGTTCTTGGCGACGTAGCGGCCGGCGTAGGCAGCGGAACGGTCGACCTTGGAAGGGTCTTTGCCGGAGAACGCGCCGCCGCCGTGCGGGGCTGCGCCGCCGTAGGTGTCGACGATGATCTTGCGGCCGGTGAGGCCGGCGTCACCGTGCGGGCCGCCGATTTCGAAGACGCCGGTCGGATTGACCAGGTATTTGATGTCGCTCTTGATCATTTCCTTCGGCAGCACCGGCAGGATGATGTCTTCGATGATCGCGTCGATGGCGGCCTGTTTCATGCGCTTGCCGCCGTTGATCGCTTCCGCCATGTCCGGGCTGTGCTGGGTGGAGAGCACGACGGTGTCGATGCTGTCCGGCTTGCCGTTGACATAGCGCAGAGTGACTTGCGATTTGGCGTCCGGGCGCAGCCAGGGCAGGCGGCCGTCCTTGCGCAGCATGGCCTGGCGTTCGACCAGTCGGTGCGACAGATAGATCGGCATCGGCATCAGGCTGGGCGTTTCGTCGCAGGCGTAGCCGAACATCAGGCCCTGGTCGCCGGCGCCCTGGTCCAGGTTGTCGTCGTAGGCGCGATCGACGCCCTGGGCGATGTCAGCGCTCTGCTGGCCGTAGCAAACATGCACGGAGCAGCCGTCGGCGTCGAAGCGCAGGTTCGGGTCGGCGTAGCCGATGCTGCGCACGGTCTCGCGCGCAACCTTGGCGTAGTTGACCTGGGCGTTGGTAGTGATCTCGCCAGCCAGAATGATCAGGCCGGTAGTGACCAGTGTTTCGGCGGCGATGCGGGAATGCTTGTCTTGCGCCAGGATGGCGTCGACGATGGCGTCGGAAATCTGGTCGGCGACCTTGTCGGGATGACCTTCGGAAACCGACTCGGAAGTGAAGAAGTAGTCTTTGCTCATGTGAAGCTCCTGTAAATTTCCCCGATTAAGTCTGGCGTGACCGACTCCGGGGACAGGAGCTGGACGCTTTAGCTGAATTTATATCCCGCCCGCAAGTTGTCTGGATTAACGCGGCGGCTTGATAATTCTAGGGGTCCGCCTTCCTTCAGGTCAAACCCGCCTTGCTTTTATTTCTCCGCATCTTTGCGTTACTGCCTTTGCCATTGGTGCATTTCCTTGGCGTGTTGCTGGGATTGCTGGGTTTGCTGCGGCCGCGCCATCGCCAGATCATCGCCAACAATCTACGTCAGGCCGGGCTGTATTCGCCTGGGTTGCTGATCCGCGCGGCGATCGAGTTTGGCAAAGGCATGACGGAACTGGCGCCGATCTGGGTGCGTTCGCTTGCCACCGTTACTGGCTGGGTGCGCGAGGTGCGCGGCTGGGAACATGTCGAAGCCGCGCGTGCGGCGGGCAAGGGCCTGATTGTGCTGGGGCCGCATCTCGGCTGTCTGGAATTGGCCGGCCTGTATCTGGCGGCGCGTTTGCCGATCACCGCGCTGTATCGGCCACCCCGTCAGGCCTGGGCGCATACGTTGATGCAGGCCGGCCGCAATCGGGGAATGGCGAAAATGGTGGAGCCGAATCTGGGCGGCGTGCGCGCCTTGTTGACCGCGCTGAAACACAACGAAGTGGCCTGGGTGCTGCCGGATCAGCGGGCGAACACAGGCGAGGGCGCCTGGGCGCCGATGTTCGGCCGCTGGGCGTATATGCCGACCTTGCTCTATCGCCTGGCCGCTGCCTCCGGCGCGCAGCCTTTGCTGTTCTATTGCAAGCGACTGGGTTGGGGGCGCGGCTATCGACTGGTTATTGAACCCTTGCCGACGTTGCCGGCTGACACCGGGGCCGCGATGCGGATCGTCAATCAAGCTTTGGAGAACGCGGTGCACCAGTTGCCGGAACAGTATTTGTGGACTTATCAGTTGCATCGTTTCAATCGTGATGAAACGCCGCCCTCGGAGCCAGCCATATGAAGCGTCTCGGGATTGGCTTGCTTTGGCTGCTTTGGCGTTTGTTGCCGGCGCGCGGGTTGGGCATGCTGGGTGAATGGCTTGGCATGCTGTTGTATTTCCTGGCCGGGGGAAGACGCCGGATTGCCGCGACCAATCTGCGCCTGTGCTTTCCCGAATTGAGCGAGCTGGCGCGCGATCAAATCCTGCGCCGGCATTTTCGCGCGCTGGGCCGCGCCAGCTTGCAAGATTCGGTTTCCTGGTGGGGCAGCCGGGAAGAAGTCGAACGTCTCACGCATTTCGAGGGCGAGGAACATGTGCGTGAGCATCTGGGCAAACCGCTGATCTGGCTGGCGCCGCATTTTGTCGGCCTCAATATCGGCGGCGTCCGCGTCACCGCGTCCTATGCGCCGATTGTGTCGATGTACGCCAGCATCAAGAACCCGATCATCGGTCGCCTGATGCTGCATGCGCGCACCCGCTTCCACGCGGGGGAGGCGGGCTCCGAGATGTATTCCCGCCAGGACGGCATCAAGCCGGTGCTGCGCGCGATCAGGAAGGGACTGCCGTTCTATTACCTGCCGGACATGGATTACGGCCCCCGCGACGCTGTTTTTGTGCCCTTCTTCGGCATTCCGACCGCCACCATCAGCGGCCTTTCCCGCCTCGCCCGTGCCAGCGGCGCTGTGGTCATCCCCTGTATCACCCGGCAGCAGGGTGGCGGTTACGTCACCCGTTTCTACCCGGCCTGGGAAAACTTTCCCACGGACGATCTGGAGGCCGATACGCGGCGCATGAACGCCTTCATCGAAGACCGCATTCGGGAAATCCCGGAACAGTATTTCTGGGTACACAAGCGATTCAAGACGCGACCGGAAGGCGAGGCGAGCTTTTATGGATGAGATTCAGATCGGGCCTTTACACCTGGACGAGGCCGAGGCGGTGGTGGAACTTGCCGGCCGCGTCTGGCGCGCGCATTACCCCGGCATCATCAGCGCCGAGCAGATTGAATACATGCTGGCGCAACGCTATCGGCCAATACTGGTGAAGCAGTTCATCGCGCGCGGCGATATCTGGCTGGCGGCGCGGGCTGTGGGGTTGGAAAAACAGGTTCTGGTCGGCTTCGCGCATGGCCATCCGCAAGCCGAGGGCGATTACAAGCTGGACAAGCTGTATGTCGATCTTGACTGGCAACGCCACGGCATTGGCGGCGCGTTGATCAATGCCCTGGCCGAACGCGCCGCCGGCCACGGCTATTCGCGTCTGGTGTTGCGGGTGAATCGACAGAACCAGAACGCGATCAACGCTTACCTGAAACATGGCTTCACGGTATCGACCATTTATCTGGAAGATATCGGCGGCGGCCATGTGATGGATGACTATGTAATGACCAAGGAACTGACATGAACTTTCAAAATCCTTCCCCGGAAGAGATCAAGGCGCTGCTGCAGCGCGTCAAGACCATTGCCGTCGTCGGCCTGTCGCCAAAGCCGGATCGCCCCAGTTTTGGCGTCTCGCAAGCCATGCAGCGGTTTGGCTACCGCATTGTGCCGGTGCGACCGGCGCTTGATTCGGCATTGGGCGAAAAGGCCTATGCCAAGCTGGCCGACATTCCGTTCCCGGTCGATCTGGTCAATGTGTTCCGCGAGTCGGCGGCGATTCCCGGCGTGGTCGAGGAAGCGCTGGCGATCAATGCGCCGGCAATCTGGATACAGGAAGGCATCGTGCACGACGCGGCCGCCGAGAAGGCGCGCGCTGCCGGCCTGAGCGTGGTGATGGATCGCTGCATCTACAAGGATTACATGCGCTTCATGCCGTAACGAGGACGAGATGGATCTGGAAACCTGGGAGTTGCTGTCCTACGTGGTCACCGTGGTCGGCCTGCCGTTCGCCATCGCCGTGTATTTCCTCGATCAGCGCAAGGAGCGCGAGAACGAGGAAGAAGCGATCTGGCAGCAACTCTCCGACGCCTACATCGACTTCCTGGAAGTGGTGCTGGCCAATTCCGATCTGCAACTGCGCAGCCGGGAATCGACGCCCAATTTGTCCGACGAACAGCGCGAGCGCATGTGGGTGGTGTTCGACATGCTGATTTCGTTGTTCGAACGTGCCTATCTGCTGGCCTACGAACCGGACATGAGCGAGAAGCAGGATCGGCGCTGGCATTCGTGGGAGGACTACATGCGCGAGTGGTGCCAGCGCGAGGATTTCAACGCCCGCCTGCCCGAACTGCTGCGCGGCGAAGATCCGGATTTCGCTCAATACATCATGCGACTGGCACAAGAGGAAGCCGATGCAAGCGTGGAATAAATCCTTCGACATCCGCCGCTGGCGCCGGCTCGAAAAGCAAAGTCCTTCCGGCCTGTTTCACGACGGCATGGCATGAGCCAAACGGCTCATGCCATGCCGACAATTCTGTCACGCTCCGGTAACGGCCTCGCGTCAGACTTCTGCAACCAATTCGATGCAATTCAGGCTCGCTGATACGGGCATCATCCGCAGCAATTAAAAACCTATACGGGAGGCTTTCATGCACCGCCACATCCTACTTGCCAGCAGCTTATTCCTTGCCTTGTGCAACCCCGCGCACGCCCTGGATTTTCATCCACTGGCGTCACAGGATCTGTTAGGCGGAACCTACGAATTCGACAACATTTTCATCCCTGAAGGGGTCACGCTTACCTTTGTCGGGGAGCCGCATGAGGTCGTCCTGCGCGCCAGCCAGGACTTGACCCTGGCGGGCAACCTGATCGGGGCTGGCTGGACACTCCTATTGGAGGCGGGATCAAGCCTCCAAATAAGCGGTTCTATCGATCTTGGCGGTGACCCGCTCGCCGGGGGTGCGCTGACAATCATCAGCCGGGGAGATACGCCGGGTGATGGACAGGAGGAGGTCATTGTTAGGCCAAGGGGTTTGTCCGCATCGGTGCTTTGCGTCACGCGGCTCTGCACCAGTCCAGGTGAGCTGACCTTGGCGTCCGGGGCCGACCTCGGCATCAACGAGACGCGAACGAATATAGCCATAGGTCCGGATAGTTTCGTGACGAGGGGTGGCCGTATTTCTATCGAGGCTCGCATCCCGCCCGATCTGTCTATCGTCCAAATCCCAATTGTTGGACGGGCAGATCTGAGTTCCCTGGAAATCCATTCCTTCGCCAGCCTGTCGGACCTTCCCCCCGAATTGCGGGCTCAGTTATCCCCCGAATTCCTGGCCCAATTGTCCGCTGTGCCCGAACCCGAGACCTGGGCCATGCTGCTTGCCGGCCTCGGACTGTTGGGCTGGCGGGCAAGGCGCGGCAACCCATAGTCTGATCACCGCGTCGGGAGCACATATCCCAATCATTTCAGGCGGTTGGATAGCCCGGCATGGATGGCGAAGCGACTGATTGAAACCCTCGCCAACTTGGGCATTTTTCTTACCGCTCAGGACAGTTTCCGCATGCCGCTGATAATTCGTTCCAAGTCGCCAGGAACGGGGGCAGCAGCTGTGGCAGGCACATAAAATGGCGGCCTGATTCGGGGTGGGCCGACGTTATCTGCCCGATAATGCCGCCATGCAATACAAGTTCACCAGGATGCACAGTGCCGGCAACGACTTTGGCGTGCCCGACGGCGTCATCAGCCTGGCGGCCGCAGCCGCGATCCGGCCGGATAGCGATTTCCGATACGAATCTTCAACACCGATGGGGGCCAAGCGCGGTAATGCGGCATTGGTTTCAGCTGCTTTGCTCATTTCGTGCTTTGCTGTTCGAACGCGCCTACCTGCTCGCCAATGCGCCGAATATGAGCGTGAAGCATGGTGCCAGCGCGAGGCTTCTCGCGCCGGCCTGAATTTTCCGCTTATATTCAACGCCTGGCCGATGAGGAAGTATGCCCAGCATCTACGACCTGAAACCCGCATTCCAGAATCTTTTGCGCCCGGCCGTGCGCGGCTTGGCGCAGGCCGGCATCACCGCCAATCAGGTGACCTTGGCGGCGATGGCGCTGTCGTTCGCCACCGGCGCGGTAATCGCGCTTCGACCTGAGGAAACCGGTTTGCTGATGTTGCTGCCCGGCGTGATGTTTTTGCGCATGGCGCTGAATGCCGTCGATGGCATGCTGGCGCGCGAGCACAACCAGAAATCGCGCCTCGGCGCGGTGCTCAACGAGCTGTGCGATGTGCTGTCGGATACCGCGTTGTATCTGCCACTGGCGCTGGTTGCTGGATTTAATCCGTTCTTGATCGTGGTGATTGTGTTGCTGGCGACGGTGTCGGAAATGACCGGCGTGCTGATGCAGACGCTGGGCGCATCGCGCCGCTACGATGGACCGATGGGCAAGAGCGACCGCGCCTTCATCTTCGGCGCGCTGGGACTGGCGGTGGGCTTGGGCGTGCCGACCGGAATGTGGCTGACCGGCGTGCTGGCCGTGGTCGCGGTATTGCTGGTGTTCACTATCATCAACCGCGCTCGGCGCGGTTTGAGTGAGGGAAAAAACTAATGTTCAGCGCCCTGACCCCCAACGCTGCCCTGTTTCTGGCCGGCATTTTCGGCATTCTGCTGATCGCCAGCCTGATCGTGTTCGTGCTCAAACGCGCGCATCCCGACAAGGATTACGGCGAACTCACCTCACGGGTGAATTCCTGGTGGGTGATGGCCGGCGTGTTTGCCGCCGCGATGGCCTTGTCGCCGACGCTGTCGTTGTTCTTCCTCGCCTTCGTCAGTTTCCTGGCGCTGAAGGAATACCTGTCGCTGATCCCGACCCGCCGCGCCGACCGGCGCGTGCTGTTCTGGGCCTATCTGGCGATTCCGGCGCAGTTTTACTGGGTGGCGACCGGTTGGTACGGCATGTTCATCATCTTCATTCCGGTCTATCTGTTCCTGCTGCTGCCGATGCGCATGGTGCTGATCGGCGAGACCGCCGGCTTTCTGCGCGCAGCCGGCAGCCTGCACTGGGGTCTGATGCTGACGGTGTTCAACCTGTCGCACATGGCGTTTCTGCTGGTGCTGCCGAAAGACATCAACCCGGCCGGCGGCGCAGCCGGGCTGGTGCTGTTCCTGATGTTCCTGACCCAGTTCAACGACGTGGCGCAATACGTCTGGGGCAAGACCTTGGGCAAGCACAAGATCATCCCGAAAGTCAGCCCATCTGACGCCGCTGGTTGGTTGGGAGGCTCCGGTTGCCGGCTTGCTGATTGGTCTCGCCGGCTTTGTCGGCGATGTGAATATCTCGGCGCTGAAGCGTGATCTCGGCATCAAGGACAGCGGCAGCCTGATCCCCGGTCACGGCGGCATTCTGGATCGGGTCGACAGCCTGACCTTCACGGCGCCGCTGTTCTTCCACTTTCTGTATTACCTGCATTACTGATGTCGCGCGCTTTACGTCTCGTCTTCTTTGCGCTGATTGCGAGACCGATCGCGCTGATCGTGCTCGGACTCAACGCGCGCTACCGCGAGCGCCTGCCCGTGAGCGGCCCGGCCATCGTTG
>JAIFLB010000178.1 GCA_020049245.1 Betaproteobacteria bacterium
CGCTTCGCCCTGCTGATCCAGCCGATGTAATCGTTTTGCTGATACGCAGGACGATCCTTGTAGACACCCATCAGACCTCGCTCATTCAGTGCATGGCTAACGAACTCAGGCATAGGATGTTGTTGTCGTTTCAAGCCAGAGAAATCAGAACTCATCGTTTCCCTTTCAGTAGTGCTGCCCAACGACGCTGTAGAAAAAACCCATTTCGCAGCCCCCACTCGCCCCCAGCCGAATTTTTTTAGCCAAGCACACGCAGCGTCGCGAAATGTCCAATTTCAAGTTCTCCAAGTTTCACCTCCCCGTTCAGAAACCTCAGGAACGGACCATGGATTCTTGCGGCCCTGAATGTCGTCTTCTGGAAATCTCGAGACTGCCGAACTACCGGACCTGCACTTCTGCTTTTGGTCGGCCGGCATCAATAGTTAACGGCCCTGAGTCATGTGGCTGTGCACTACCCATTGTGGTCACCCTGTTCACATCCACAAAACGTGTCACATTTCGGGAAAACCCAGATGTAGCCAACTTACTTCATGCCGCATGCTTGAAACTCGGGTTGGTCGAAGCCGATAAAACCTGACTACGCCCGTGACAGCAGTTACCCGGCTTTAGCTGCCTTAGCTGCCTTTGCCCGCAATACCTTGATCTGGAACAGCGTGTTGCGCTCGTCCTCTTCCAGTGCGGCGCGGATGTGATGCACCGTGGCGGTGTAGCGCGGGATGATGTTGTATTTCAGCGCATTGACCCGTTTCTGGGTTTTGCGGCTCGCGGCCAGCAGGCGCCAAAGCGCGTTTTCAGCTTCGCCGAGGCGGGCCAGGGTGACGGTGAGTTCACGCAGGCGCAGACGCGCCTCATCGAAGCTGACATCCGTCCACATCAGGCCGACCGGTTGCAGCGGCAACGGTTCTGCGGTGACGCTGGGATATTCGACGCCGACGCTGGAACGCGACACGATCCGGATCGATACCGCTTGCCTCAATCCGACCGAAGCCTGGCGTAGCATCTGGCCGCCCATGCGCATCTGTACGATGCCCAGCCAGTGATACGCCTCGGCCAGTTCGGCGATGGTCTGCGCTCGCAGTTCGCGGTATTGCGCCAGCCGTTCGTAAACCAAACGGGTCAGCAGATCGCGCTTCTTCTCCAGCATCTGGCGTCCCTGTTCGAGGAACTTGACCTGGCGGCCGACCTGCAGCAGCGCGCTCTTGGTGGGCGGAACAGAAAGGCGTTTTTTCATCGCAAACTCACGCGGCAGCCACGGTCGCCTGCCCCTTGTGATACTTGGCCAACTCCTCTTCCGAAACCCGAATCAGCGCATCGGCCGGCAGCATCGACAGCAGATCCCAGGCCAGGTTGAGGGTTTCAAACACGCTGCGATCTTCGTCTTCGCCCTGGCCGATGAACTTGTGTTCGAAGGCGTTGGCGAATTCAAGGTAACGGCGGTCGGCGTCGGACAACTCTTCCGCGCCGATGATCGCCGCCAGACCGCGTACTTCCAGCGCCTTGGCGTAGCTGGCAAACAATTGGCTGGCGACGTGCGGGTGATCTTCGCGGGTAAAGTTCTTGCCGACGCCATCCTTCATCAGGCGCGATAGCGACGGCAGCACGGTGACCGGCGGATAGACGCCCTGGTTGGACAGTTCGCGCCCGAGCACGATCTGGCCTTCGGTGATGTAGCCGGTCAGGTCGGGAATCGGGTGGGTGATGTCGTCGGATGGCATCGAAAGCACCGGAATCATCGTGATCGAGCCGCGCCGGTTCTTGATACGGCCGGCGCGTTCGTAGATTTCCGCCAAGTCGGAATACAGGTAGCCGGGATAGCCCTTGCGCGCCGGCACGTCGCCGCGCAGCACAGCGACTTCGCGCAGCGCCTCGGCATAGGCGGTCATGTCGGTCATCACCACGAGTACGTGATAGTCCAGATCGAAGGCCAGATATTCGGCGGCAGTCAGCGCCGCGCGTGGCGTCAACAGACGTTCGATGACCGGCTCGTCGGCCAGATTCAGGAACATCACAACCTTGTTCAGCACGCCGCTTTCTTCAAAACTTTCCTCGAAGAAACGCGCATCGGCATGCGACGCGCCGAAGGCGGCGAACACCACGACGAACTCGGAAGCGGCTTCTCCAAGCAACTTGGCCTGTCGCACGATCTGAGCCGCAACCCGGTTATGCGGCAAACCGCCGCCAGAGAAAATCGGCAATTTCTGACCGCGTGTCAGCGAGTTCATGCCGTCGATGGCGGAAATGCCGGTCTGGATGAATTCACGCGGATAAGCACGCGCCGCCGGATTCAGCGGCTCACCGTTGACGTCGCGGCGGTCGGCGGAAATGATCGGCGGCCGTCCATCGCGCGGCAATCCAGCGCCATTGAAGATGCGGCCGAGTATGTCGCGCGACACCGGCAGCTTGAACGGCTCATCCAGAAAACGCACCCAGGTCCGCTCCAGATCAAGCTCGTCGGTGCCTTCGAAGACTTCCACCAGCACGGCGTCATCCG
Source organism: Betaproteobacteria bacterium (assembly GCA_020049245.1). GTDB lineage: Bacteria > Pseudomonadota > Gammaproteobacteria > Burkholderiales > Thiobacillaceae > PFJX01. The sequence goes on from JAIFLB010000178.1 coordinate 2,492, forward strand.
CCGAGCGGATGACCAAGCCGGAGCGCAGGCGTCCGGCATGGTCGCGCAACTGGACGCGGGAACCGGCCGCCACGCCGGGCACGCCACCCATCACGATAAGGCCGCCCTGGGCGGAGGTTGCAGTGCGGAATTCGATGTTTTTCATGCTGTTGCCCGTGGTTTTGTCTGACTCAAGCCGTCTGCTCGTATTCCAGCATCAGTTTTTCGAACTCGCCCGGAATCTGGGCGATCTTCGCTTTCAGCGCCGCGATATCTTCCGAGGTGTGCTGGCTCTTCCAGCGTCGCGCCTGGGACAGCAGCGGCATCTGGATCAAGCGGCGGGCGGGTGCGCCCAACTTCACCAGCTTCATGCCCTGGCGGAAGATTTCGAGCAGCCCGGAAAGCAAGGCGTATTGTTTTTCCGGCGACGCGAAACTGTCGATTTCATCAATCGCCGACTGTTGCAGCAGGCCTTCCTTGATCAGCCCGGCGGCCTCCAGCGTCCAGCGTTGCTCGCTCGACAGCGCCTCGACACCGACCAGGTTGACGATGCGTTGCAACTCTTCCGACGCGGAGAGCAGATCGAGCGCTTCGGCGCGTTCCCTTTCCCAGTTCGGATCGACGTTCTCCGCCCACCATTTGGCGGCGGAACCGATGTAGCCGGAAAAGCTTTCCAGCCAATCGACCGAAGGATAGTGACGCGCATCGGCGAGTTCTTTCGACAGCGCCCAGAAAGTCTGGATGATTTCCTTGGTGTGGCTGGTGACCGGCTCGGAAAAGTCGCCGCCGGGCGGGGACACCGCGCCGATCAACGTCACCGAACCATGATGGCCGGCCATGGTTTCGACCCGGCCGGCGCGTTCATAGAACGCCGCCAAACGAGAACCGAGATAGGCCGGATAGCCTTCTTCCACCGGCATCTGACCGAGACGACCGGCGACTTCGCGCAGCGCTTCCGCCCAACGGCTGGTGGAGTCGGCGACCATCACCACGTCGAGACCCTGATCGCGGAAATACTCGGCCAGCGTGATGCCGACATAGACCGAGGCTTCCCGCGCAACCACCGGCATGTTGGAGGTATTGGCGACCAGCAGCGTGCGTTCCATCAGCGGCCGGCCGGTGTGCGGGTCTTTCAGTTCCGGCATGAATTCGAGCACGTCGGTGAGTTCGTTGCCGCGTTCGCCGCAACCCACATAAATCACGATTTCAGCATTGCACCAGCGGGCAATCTGCTGTTGCAACATGGTCTTGCCGGCGCCGAACGGGCCGGGAATCGCCGCCTTGCCGCCTTTCAGCAGCGGATAAAAGGTATCCAGGATGCGCTGCCCGGTAATCAAGGGTGCAATCGCATGATCACGCTTGCGGAATGGGCGCGGCGTGCGCACCGGCCAGCGATGGAACAAGTGTAACTTTTCGATGGTGTCGTCGAACTTGCGCACCCGGCCCAGGATTTCTTCAATCGTGTAATCGCCTTCCGGTGCCAGTTCGAGCAACTCGCCATGAATCAATGGCGGCGTCAGGATGCGGTGCAGAATCGATTCGGTTTCCTGCACCGTGCCCAGCACATCGCCACCCGCCAGTGCGGTGCCGGCGCGTCGATGCGGATCGGGCACGAAATGCCAGCGTTTGTCGCGTGGCAGGGAAGGCACCGCGACACCGCGCGCCATGCGGTCACCGCTTTGTTGCCAGACCGCTTCCAGCGGGCGTTGCACGCCATCGAAAATTGCCCCCAGAAGGCCGGGGCCGAGTTCGACTGACAGCGGCCAACCGAGTCCGGTGGCTTCCTCGCCGGGGCGCAAGCCGGCGGTATCTTCATAGAGTTGCGCAAGAGCGGTATTGCCGTCGCGGCCAATGACTTCACCGACCAGACCCAGTCGCCCCACCCGAACCTGCTCGCCAAGTACCGTTTCCGGCAACTCCAGCTTGACCAGGGGACCGTTGATTTCAAGAATTTTGCCCATCGCTGTTCCTAGTTGTCTTGCCGCTTGTTAGCCATGTACCAAAGTGCCCAGGTCGGGAGCGCTGGCGAACAGCCGTTCCATCGCGACGCGCGCCAGTTCATCGGCAAGCCGCGATTGACGGGCTTCAAATGTCTGGTCCATCTGCGCACGGTTATCGGCCATCAAAATCCGCATACCGCCTTCGCTGGGATGGTTATGGCTGCGCAATGTCAACTTGCGGCCGGGCGCCGCGCGGCTGCTGAGTTGATTCCAGACAGCAGCGATTCGCTTGCCATCATCGCGCCGCACTTCCACGATCAGATCTCCCATCGGTAGCGCTTGCGCTGCCGCCGCCAACCATTGTTCGAGCACATCGAGATAAGCCGCGTCATCATCGACCAACTCCTGGAACGCCAGCCTGACGCCGGACAACGTGGCTTCGGTCAAAGCCCAGCGCAAACGGTCGAGTTCAGAAGCGAGACGGGTTTCCGCCGCTTGTGATTGCCGCCGCACCCGGCGTTCGGCCTCCGCCTTGGCGGCCAGTACTTCCCGATCTTCCGCCAGTTTCAGCTTGTCGGTTGACTCGGCCAGGATGCGCGCGCGCAGCACATCGGCGTTATGGCGCTGTTCTCGCGCCAAGGTCTCAGCCTGACGAATCAGCGCTGATTCCAGTTGGGTGACTTGCGAATCGTTGTCCATATTCGGGTATCCGTATTTATTGCCTGCAAGCGACTACTTCAAAGCTTCCGGCCCCAGCACGGCACGCACCACGTCATCGACAGCGGGCGCGTAATCGTAAGGGGCGGATAACGGCGGCAATTCAGTAACGACAATGCGACCGCCTTCATTGCGCAACCGATCCAGCCAATGGCCGCCAGCGTGGGCAAGGTGCGATTCCAGCAACACCAGCGCTTCATCGCCGCTCTTGACCAGCTGAGCCAGAATATTCTCCACAGCTGCGGAGTCAGCATCGGAGTGAATCTCGGCGCCGATCAGGCTGAAACCATCAGCCAGCCCGGCGCTGCCGATCACAACCAGACGCGCGCCACCTGTTGCGCTACCTGTTGCGGCTTCCATCGTCCTGATCCGCTTATCTGCTTACAACTTGCCCAGCAGCAGGATGGACATGACCAGACCGTAAATCGCGATACCTTCCGCCAGGCCCATATAAATCAGCGTACGGCCGAACATTTCCGGCTTTTCGGCGATCACCGCCAACGAAGCGGAACCGATCGGTCCCAACGCGATGGCGGCACCAATAGCAGCCAGACCGGTCGGCAAACCAACGCCCAGCAGCGCCAGACCTTGACCGAGAGAAATCTCACCAGCGGCAACTGCCGGTTCAGCAGCCATGACATCGCCAACACCCAGAAGCATGGCACCCGCCATGCCGGTGGCAAACAAAGCCAGATTGGCCAGCATGCCGCCTTTGAGCCAGGCTGGGGTGGGCAACTGGCGCGGTTTCATTTCCAGCCAAAAACCTGCGCCTATGGTCGCCACTACGGACAACCCCATCAATGCGATCAGCCAGCTCATTTCCATCTCCTTGACATAAAAAATACGAACATCTGAATCAATGCTTGCCGGCCTGAGTTTCCAGCCGTAATGGTACGAACTCGACACCGTCCCCGCTGAAGAAGCGCGAGAAGCCTTCGTAATACATCAAACGCAGCGCCTGGATGGCGACGATGCCACCTTCCAGCACGATGATCACCACGTTGCCCAGTGCGATGGTGAACCAGTGTCCGGCAACGGAAAGGCCAGCGGCCAACGTGAAGATCGCCAGCGCCAGCGCCACGTGATTCAGGCTGAACGCTGCCACCCGCATGAAGGAAAGCGTGTTGGAGAACAGATTGATGCCGGTTTCCAATGTCTCGATCGCAGTGACCAGGATGCGTTCACCAAGACCGCCTGTGGCTTCATACCACTTGAACCCGGCGATAACGATGATGCCGACGATGGCGACCATCCAGGCTGTGTTCTGGGGAATTCCGGCGACGATTGATGCACCCGCGACGCTGGCGAGACCGGCCGCAGCGCCCAGATAAAAGACCAGCCCGGCAATCCCTGTGGAATCAAAAATTGCTTCCGCCCGATGTCCGGCAACCCATTTATTTCGCGCGTTGACCAGCAAGGTGAAGACGATGAAACCAACACCGAAACCGACCGCAACGCTCAACACATAGACCGGATTGTGCAATGGTGACAACCAGACCGGCTCGAGGATGTCCTCATAACCGAAGATGCTGCCGTACAACACACCGAACAACATCGAAACCACGCCTGCCGCAGCGCCGACCAATGCCATTCGCCCTAGCTTGCGCGCAAACAACAGGGACAGCAGCAAGATCACGCCGCCATGTCCGATATCGCCAAACATGGCACCGAACAACAGCAGGTAAGTCAGCGCAAACGGCAACGCTGGATCAAATTCGCCATAGCGCGGCACGCCGTAGCTCTTCACCAGTGGCACGAAGGGTTGCAACCAAGCGGGATAGCGAACCAGAGAAGGTACATCTGCGGCTTCATGCGGCGAGGGTTCACGCACATCGAGCAGGTAACGACCCCGGAAGCGATTATCCAGTAGCGTGCGCAAGGCGTGCACTTGACGTCGCGGCACCCAACCGGCCAAGGCGGCGAGTCCGCCCTTGCCGCGCACACCAACCAGCGCGGCTTCCGCCAACGGCCGTGCCAGTGCGACGCGCAAGCGCGCTTCCTGTAGACGCGGTCCAAACTGGTCGCGCAACACGCCGATGACCTTGCATTCCACGCCAGACTGTTCTTCCAGCTGTTTGCGTTCGCTTTCCAGCCAATTGCGCGCTTCCTGCGGATGTGTGCGGAGTTCTTCCGGGACTGCCAATTCACGCCAGCCAGCCTGCGCCAGCAAGCCACGCACCTCATCCTGGCGGGTGCGCGGACCGGCGATGACGGCAAAAATCTGATCTCCAATATGATCGAACTGCGACACCAGCGTGCTGGTCATCGACAACGCTTCCGAAACGCGCTTGAGTCCATTCGCCGGCAAGCTGCCGATGTTCACGCTAAGCAGGCTGTTGCTGTGCAACAGTTGCGCCAGATCAACATTCAATCGCTCCAGCTTGCTCAGGGTTTCTTCCAGCGCATCGAGATGCTTCTTTTCATCCTGCAGACGCTCGTCACTTTCATGACACGCAAGACAGGCTGTCCAGACTTCTTTCAGCCAGCCATTGAGTTCCTGCAGATCGATCAGCGAAGGCGCGGCGGCATCGCTTGGAAATTCGATGGCGCGGCTATCGCCACACTGTTCAAGCAGTTTGGATAGGCGGGATTCCGCTTCCAGCCAGGCTTCCCGGTAAAGCGCTGCGGGTGAATCCGGCAACAGATCAGGCAATGCGGCCAGCGAGCCGGATTGATCATTGAAGGTACCCGGGTTGAACACCCCAAAGCGGGCCAGTTCCAACGCTGCATCAGGCGCTTCCGAGGCCAGCATCAGCAGTTGAATCTTCACCAGGGGTTCAGCGCGCAGCATTATCCAACCTCGTCAAATAAGCGCATCACATGACCTCTTGCGGTGTGCGCTGCAGCGCCAACCGGATGTCGGCGACGGGCAAGCCAAGATGGCGGCCACGCAATACGGCGCGCACCGCGCGTAAATCGCGTTCGCGCAAGATCAGATAGGCGAAAGCGCGGGTAATCGCCGGCGCATCGGTGCGCAGAACTTTCACCGCATGTTCTGCCGCGATGTGATCCATCGTGGAGAAAACCCCGGGAATATCGGGTACGCCAGAGAGGCGCGTCCGCCATTCAAGCGGTAATTCGGCCAACACCGCTTCCGGACTGCCCAATGCGGCGAGTTCGCGCAAACGCGCACCGGTCAGGCTGTAACGCGACCCCACCAACAAAAAATACACCTGAGCGGGAGGCAAGTTGTAATTGAAACGGTAGCGCAACAACCAGACCAGATTGATGCGATCGATCAGATTGCCCATCAAACCGCGAAAACCTGGGCCGGCACAACTTTCAAGTGAATGAGCGCGTTGCGCGAGGCCATCATAATAGGCCCGATCAAGTGCTGCATCGAGATGGAACGGGTCATGACTCTGCTCGAAAGCACGCCGCGCTTGACGCACGATAGTGGCATACGGGCCAGCCTCAAGACGACGCAGCAACTCGCTGACATCTTCGGCCAGCGTCAACTCCTGATGATCCAGGCGTCCGAACGAACCCATCGGAGTCAGACGAGGCAACAGGCTGGCGGAACGTTCTCCGGTCATCTTGCCACGCAACAGCGTCTTGACATTGGTGACTTCGAATCGCGCCGTCCAGTAAATCAGGAAATTGCGTGCCGCCCCGCTGAGCGGACGAATAAGCACCCGTGTTTCGTCCAGGGTCTGAGCAATGATGCGTTGTTCCAGCGAAAGCGGGTCATTCGAGCCAATAGCCGGTTGTTCCGGATTGCTGAAACCAGCCGCCAGTTGAAGTAGCCCACGTTCGGCAAGCGTGTTCGCCATTTCATCATCGCTGGCGCGCAACAAAACATCAAAATCCTCGGCATGCCAAAGACGGCCGGAATAAAGACTGACACGAGTATTCAGATAGGACGACATGATCCGGGAGGCGTTTGAATGGTCTTCAAACAGTCGGGTCGAGCAATAAATTCAGCGCGGCTTCCACGGCCTCTTGTTCATGGCGGGAAGCCATGTCGCGCAGATTGCGCTGTCGTTCCTCGTACTTGCGTCCCAACTCGGCAACTGCTTGCTCTGCCCTACCCTGAGCTTCCTTCAGGAATGGTTCGCGCAGATTGGAACGATTGGCTTCAAAGCGTGCTTCCGCTTCATGTACCCCGGCCAACGCATCATCCAACATTTTCTGACGTTCCTGACTGGCCGATTCGATGATGCCTTGCGCCCTGGCTTCAGCTTCTAACAGTCGCTTGAGTTGGTCTTCCATTTTCCCTAACCCGTCAAAGGGCCCTTTATTGCGCAGATCAAATACTTAACCACTAAAAACCCAAATTCACCTCCGTCCTCCCGCAAGAGGACGGGCGAAACATCATTTCACTTTGACTTGCACCAATTCTTCGCCATCAGGATCAGTCACGTGCACCGCGCAAGCGAGGCAGGGATCGAAGCTGTGGATAGTACGCAGAATCTCCAGAGGCTGTTTCGGATCGTGCATGACGTGGTTGTTCTCCAACGCGGCCTCGTAAGCACCCGGTTGCCCCAGCGTGTCACGCGGACCGGCATTCCAGGTGCTTGGCACCACGGCCTGATAGTTGCTGATCTTGCCATCGTCGATATTGATCCAGTGGCTCAAACCACCGCGCGGCGCTTCAAGCAAACCAACGCCGTGCATATGGGACGGCCAGGTAGCGGGATCCCAATATTGATCATTGAAAGTACGCACATCACCAGCCTTGATGTTGGCCATCAAGCTGTCGAACCAGCCTTGCATGCCGTCGGCCAGCACTTTCGATTCCAGAGTCCGGGCAGCGGTACGTCCCAGGGTGGAGAACAGTGCGGTAACCGGTACATCCAGTGTCTTCAGTGTGTAGTCGACCAATTCCTTGGTCTGCTTGTGGCCGGTGGCATACATCATCAGCACGCGTGCAAGCGGGCCAACTTCCATCGACTTGCCCTGCCAGCGCGGTGATTTGAGCCAGGAATATTTCTGCTCGACATCAAGATGCTCGTAAGGCGGTTTCGGGCCGGTGTAGTTGAGTTCAGTTTCGCCCTTGAACGGATGCAGACCTTGATTGTCGCCCTGGCTGTATTTGTACCAGGAGTGATTGATGAATTCCTGAATCTCGTTGTCGGCATCCAGATCAATCGGATGGAT